>CAZKUQ010000321.1:165-1505 GCA_964555965.1 uncultured Coxiellaceae bacterium | reverse complement strand
CACAGCCGTTCTGAAAAAAGTCAACAGCATTCATAAACAGCCACACATTAAACCTTCTCATTTTTTATATAAATCACAGCAACTTTTACAAGAGGCAGCGGGGCCATCGTCTAACAATCTCGTAGACAAAAGGCCCCGCTGCCGACCTTATCTTAACCATCCTTGTTCTCAGCTCGCTCGCTGGGCGATCGCAGAGCTTCGAAATCCAAATTAACTCGATCATAACAAGACGAATTGCATTATATTTTTTTTTCGTGGCATAGCAGTAATGATTCATTAACCAAAATCATAAATATAATCGCTATGTTTTAAAATAAATTTTTTTAAAAATAATATCGGATTAAATATTGATAAAAACAATACAATATGATATAATTACTTTGACAGTTAGGAAACGAGAGGTTTATGAAAAGAAAACTTTTAGCCTTGGCTATTATAATTATTATTTTTTACTCAGCAAAAATTATTGATAATAAAATTAAATTTGATGATTTAATAAAAAAATCTATAGAAGGCAATGCCGCTTCACAAGTCAACTTGGGAAAAGCTTATGAAGATGGAATTAATGTTTCTCAAGATTATGTTAAAGCTTTTGAATGGTATGAAAAAGCTGCATTGCAAGGCAACAGCGACGGACAATTTAACTTAGGAAGTTTGTATTTTTTAGGAAGAGGCATCAATCAAGATTACGAAAAAGCTGTTGGATGGTTCGAAAAATCTGCCCTTCAGGGCAACGCAGAAGGGCAAAACTGGCTTGGAATATCATATATGGAAGGCTTGGGTATCAATCAAGATCACATTATAGCATCAATTTGGTTTGAAAGAGCTGCTAGCGAAGGTTTATTTGCAGCCAAAGAAAATTTAAAGACCATATCCGAAATCATAAAAAAATCTAAGAATACAAATAATAATACAAAATCAGATATCGACACACTTAAAGGTACTTGGTATATGGTTATTAATCGGAGCAACTTAAAGTATGAAATAAATGACAATGAACTAATTATTACCGAACGCAATCCAACGGCTTCAAATAATGAAACACATTGGTTTTTTAATATTAATAGCCAATCACATTGTCTTGTTTGTAACAATGGCTACACCATGATAACAAATCGCTTAAGTAATGAGACAAGTAACATAACTCTTAACCCTAGAACAATGAACTATAGTATAATAGATAATGACCATATTATATTGTTTGGCAACGAATTATATCGCGCCAAATAAATCCATGAGATACTGCCAGTCCGGCATCTCGAAGACGACAGCGCGTATGCTAAGCAAAGAAATTAATTAACAAGAACGACCTTCGTTTCAACCGCCACAGTCAGAACGGC
>CAZKUQ010000321.1:0-137 GCA_964555965.1 uncultured Coxiellaceae bacterium | reverse complement strand
CCGTTCTGAAAAAAGTCAACAGCATTCATAAACAGCCGCAAATCAAACCTTCTCATTTTTCAATATAAATCCTAGCAACCATAACAAGAGCAGCGGGGCCCATCGTCTAACAAGCGCGTGGACGCTCGTCACCGCCG
>CAZKUQ010000320.1:0-1523 GCA_964555965.1 uncultured Coxiellaceae bacterium | reverse complement strand
TTTAATCCACTTAAGCTTATCCAAAACACGTTTAGAATGACCATGTGCCGTATCCACCACCACCAAATCCACACCGGCTTCCACAAGTGCCTGGACACGTTCTTCTGCGTCCTCACCCGTACCCACCGCCGCACCCACGCGCAAATGCCCTTCTTCATCTTTTGTGGCTTGCGGTTTGCTTCTCGCTTTTAAAATATCTTTTACTGTAATCAAACCCTTTAATTTAAATTGTTTATCGACAATTAATATTTTTTCAATACGATGTTGATGCAGTAAATGCATCACTTCTTCTCGCGTGGCGCTTTCTGTCACTGTCACTAATTTAGGTTTGGATGTCATGATTTGCGAGACAGGACGATCTAAATTCGTTTCAAAACGCACATCACGACTTGTCACTATCCCCACCAGATCATCACCGTCTGTCACAGGAACACCTGAAATATTATGTTGTTGCGTTATTTCTAATAATGTTTTAACCGTCGTATCCGGTGATACCGTGATTGGCGACAACACAATGCCACTTTCATATTTTTTTACTTTTTTGACTTGCCAAGCTTGATCTGCGATAGACATGTTTTTATGTAAGATGCCCATCCCTCCTTCTTGGGCTAAGGCAATCGCAAGTGAGGCATCAGTCACCGTATCCATCGCTGCTGAAACCAGGGGGATATTTAAAATAATCTGCGACGTAAGATGGGTTTTAACATCCACTTCTCTTGGCAAGACCTGACTAAAAGCAGGAATTAAGGAAACATCATCAAAGGTTAATGCAAATTGCATCTGAGGTCTCTCGAGGCTAATACGTATTTAAGATTTATCACTGTGAGGAGTATAACGAAGCTCTCTTAAAAAAAGAAAGCATTACTGTTAAATACATGAATACTTCAAGTCCGCTGGCTATTTATTAAGGAAAAATGAAGCAATGCTTGTAAATAAATTATTTTATTTCTCGCAGAAAATGACAAATTAACCCATTAAATTATCATCAACAATGTCAAATTAACCCCATAAAATGTCATTGACAATGACAAATAAAGGCCTTAAAATATCAATATTAACGCCAACCAACCCTATATAAATGTCAAACATCCCCAGAACAGCCTTAACTTCACTAAGAAAATGGAAAACCCATCCTTTACGAAAACCCTTACTCGTTCGAGGCGCAAGACAAGTTGGGAAGACTTATCTCATCAAACAATTCGGCGAAGAATTTGAATACTACATCGAGATCAATTTTGAAAAAGATAAATTGGCAAAACAATTTTTCAACGACTCGCTCGAGCCCATTCATCTCACTCAAGAAATCTCAGCTTATGCGAATAAGCCCATTATCCCGGGCAAAACCTTGTTGTTTTTTGATGAAATTCAAGAGTGCGAGCAAGCTATCACAGCATTGCGCTACTTCAAAGAAGAAATGCAATCCCTGCATGTGATTGCCGCAGGTTCTCTTATCGATTTTAAATTGAAACATATCGGTATGCCGGTTGGTCGAGTGCAATTTCTGTATTTATATCCTTTGTCTT
>CAZKUQ010000319.1:0-1532 GCA_964555965.1 uncultured Coxiellaceae bacterium | reverse complement strand
GCCAAGCATGGTTGTTATCCGTGAAGTGTTAATCGTAATTAATAATTAGCAATGATGGACAATTATCCGCGTTTCAAAAAAATAAACAAAATAAAATAACAACATTTTCTTCTATAGCCCAGGGCTCCCGCATTAAAATTTGAACAATTCCGGTAACTGGCTGTATGATTCATGATTTTTAAAGTCATGGAGACAGCTCATGGAAGAAAAAGATTTAGAAATTTTAGGGTACTTGTCGATTATTAAGGATCCACGACTGGATCGTAAAAAATTGCATGAACTGGGAGACATTTTATTTATTGGAATATGTGCGACTTTATGTGGCTGTGACACATGGGAAGATATTCATTTATTTGCAGAGGAGCGCAAAGATTGGTTGCAGCAATACATTGATCTAAAGAATGGCATTCCATCAGTAGATACAATTGCGCGTGTTTTTTCGATTATTGATCCTACTCAATTTGAAATTGCATTTAGAAATTGGGTTTGTTCACTTTATCGCCTAGAAGATGGAAAAATAATTGCGATTGATGGGAAGCAAGTGCGTGGCAGCCATGGTAATGGCAAATCAGCGATTCATATGGTTGGTGCTTTTGCAGCTGAGTCAGGATTAGCACTTGCACAAGTAAAAACAGAAGATAAATCTAATGAAATTACAGCGATTCCAGAATTATTAGACGCATTGTTTTTAAAAGGCTGTATCGTCACATTGGATGCAATGGGTTGTCAAAGAGCGATTGTAGAAAAAATTGTTGAAAAAGGCGCAGATTACGTTATTTCACTGAAAGGCAATCAAGGGTCATTGCACGATGATGTAAAACTTTTTTTAGAATCTGAAAAGAAAAAAGATTTTAAAAACACGCCACACAGTTATTTTGAAACAGTGGAAAAAGGTCATGGTCGAGTTGAAACGCGTCACTATTGGATAACAGATAAGATTGAATGGCTTAATGGAAAAAATGACTGGGAAAATTTAACAAGCATTGGATTGGTCGAATCAATTAGATGCATAAAGGGCGAAACATCTACTGAGTTACGCTGTTTTATTGCTTCAATTAAACCCGAAGCAAATAAATTTTCTCAAGCGGTTCGTCAGCATTGGAGCATTGAAAATAATTTACATTGGCAGCTTGATGTAACATTCGATGAAGACAAGCTTAGAATGCGAATTAAAAACGCGGCACAAAACTTATCGATTATGAGACGCATGACCTTAAATATACTGAAACTTGACGATTTAAAAGGTAGTTTAAAGGGAAAACGCAAAAGAGCTGGCTGGTCGAAAAGTTATTTCGATAAATTATTGGGGTTTTTGTTCAAATTTTAATGCGGGAGCCCTGATCATCCTACCATCACATTGCAATGATTTTTTACGGAGATTCATCAATCAGCTTCTGTGCTGGCACTAAATGAGAGCGTGTTAATCCAAACGCAATGGCCAAAGATCCCGCAACATAAATAGAAGAATACGTTCCAACTATAATGCCCAATATCATGGCCAAAGCAAATTCATGAACGCTCTGTCCCCCAAA
>CAZKUQ010000318.1:0-1532 GCA_964555965.1 uncultured Coxiellaceae bacterium | reverse complement strand
CAAACGACGTCGATCTGTAATCGACAAATGGGTATACTTTCCCATGCGACAGTTGATCTAGCCCCGCTTTAGTAGACACGTAATTTTGATAAACTACGAGTCAACAACAGAGGTGCTACGCATGAGCAGATCGGTCAGAAAATATACAAAAGAATTCAAACAAGAAGCCGTTATCCTAGCGCTAAAATCACCGTCCATCGTCAACACAGCCAAGGAACTCGGCATTCCTGTAGCCACTCTTCACACGTGGATACATACGTTAAAACGTAAAGGTCAACTTGCAACTGTTGACACCAATGGTGGCAAGGATATGGCAGCGTTAATTGAAGAAAATCGTCGTCTGCATAAAGAACTGGCTATTACTAAAGAGGAGAGAGAGATACTAAAAAAAGCGGCCGCGTATTTTGCTCAACATCAAAAGTAAAGTACGCGTTTATCAAGGCCAATGAACTTAATTTTAGTATCAAGAGGATGTGTAATATGTTTTCAATTGAACGTAGCAGTTATTATGCCTGGATAAAGCGTTTACCCGGTAAACACGCTAAATCTAATGAAGAATTAGATAAAAAAATTATCCCCATTTTTAATGCGCATAAGAGCCGATATGGTGCCCAGCGCATTACTGATGAACTACATGATAATGGCGAAGATTGCAGTAAAAATCGTGTTGCACGTAGAATGCAACACCTTGGTTTGCGCGCCAAAGCAAAGAAAAAATTCAAAGTAACAACCGATTCAAAACACAGCCTACCTGTTGCGCCCAACTTACTAGATCGTAATTTTAATGCAGCCGCTCCCAATCAAAAATGGGTGGGGGATATTAGTTATGTGTGGACGGATGAAGGTTGGATGTATTTGGCAATTGTGATTGACCTTTATTCTCGAGCAGTGATTGGTTGGTCAATGCAATCTACCATGTCACGGCAATTGGTTTGTGATGCGCTAATGATGGCCTTATGGCGCCGAGGTTTTCCACGCGGTGTGCTTTTCCACTCAGATCGCGGAAGTCAGTATTGCTCACATGATTATCAAAAAATGCTTAAAGTTTATGGCCTAATATGCAGCATGAGTCGAAAAGGCAATTGCTGGGATAACGCCGTTGCTGAGAGCTTCTTTCATAGCATTAAAATGGAATTAATTTACACAGAGCGATACACAACAAGAGAAATTGCTAAACAAAGTATTTTTCATTACATTGAAGCATACTATAATCAGGTTCGGCGACATTCTGCTATTGGTTCAATTGCGCCGGTGGTGTTTGAGAATCAAAGCAAGAAGGTCGTATAACTGTGTCTATCAATTCGGGGCGAGATCAAATTTTATAGCTCTTGTCTTAACACTACTGCCATCTTTTGTGGTAATTTCAACTGTATGTGTATCTTGCTTAATATTTATTGAGCCTTCACCTTTAGGTAAATAAATAATTTCTACATTTCTTTGCGTCTGTAGAGCAACAAGCCAACCCTGCGCTTCGGGGTAAAGCCATTGCCATCGGTGGCAAGCCGGGCGAGCGAACGATCGTGGCAACCGCC
>CAZKUQ010000317.1:0-1537 GCA_964555965.1 uncultured Coxiellaceae bacterium | reverse complement strand
AAAGCAGAAAGCAATCCAGATGTTCAGTCACTTAAAAATACTTTGTTGTATGGGATAAAAGGAATTGCTGCTTATGCAGATCATGCGCTGATATTAGGACAAGAAGATCCTGCTATTTACACCTTTTTAATTAAAGCTCTCGCTAGCATGTTGCGCTACGACTTATCTGTTGATGAATGGTTGAGTTTGTTGATGGAGTGCGGAACCGTCAATTTACGAACAATGGAAATACTCGACAAAGCGCATACGTTGCATTATGGCAACCCTACTCCTACAACCGTGCCTTTAGGACCCAAAAAAGGCAAAGCTATTTTAATTTCAGGTCATGATTTATACGATTTAGAATTGCTGCTTAAACAAACAGCTGATGAAGATATTGCAATCTATACCCATGGAGAAATGCTGCCAGCCCATGGTTATCCAGAGCTTAAAAAATACAAGCATTTATATGGTCACTACGGCACGGCTTGGCAAAATCAACATAAAGAATTTGCAGATTTTCCAGGCGCGATTCTTATGACCACCAATTGTATTCAAGAGCCGCAAAAGTCGTATAAAGATCGTATTTTTACAACAGGATTAGTTGAATGGCCTGATATAATACATATAGATGGGAACAAAAACTTTTCTCCAGTGATCAGTAAGGCTATGGAGCTTCCAGGATTTAGCGATAATGAAAATAAAAAATCAGTCATGGTTGGTTTTGCTCATAATGCTGTGATGAATGTTGCCGATAAGGTTATTGATCTAGTAAAACAAGGTAAAATTAGGCATTTTTTCTTAGTTGGTGGTTGTGATGGCGCAAAACCCGGAAGAAATTATTACACGGAATTTGTCGAAAAAGTTCCAAAAGATTGTGTAGTTTTAACTTTAGCTTGCGGCAAGTTTAGGTTTTTTGATAAACAATTAGGGGATATCGAAGGCATTCCTCGTTTGCTAGATGTTGGTCAGTGTAATGATGTATATTCTGCAATCCAAATTGCCCTTGCTCTTGCGAAGGCTTTTAATTGTGGTGTAAATGAATTACCATTGTCATTTGTGTTGTCATGGTATGAGCAAAAAGCCGTGGTAATTTTGTTGACATTACTGTCGCTTGGAATAAAGAATATTCGGTTGGGACCATCATTACCTGCTTTTTTTACACCAAATGTATTAAATGTATTGATTGAGAAATTCAACATCAAAGCAATTATAACCCCTGAAGCCGATTTGGGAGATATTTTGGCGAGTAAATAATATTAATTTTATCCTAAAAATGGCAATTGGAATTATAAAATATTGAGGTAGCCGCTGGCTTTAGCCTGCGCTGCCAGAAAACGCAGGCTAAAGCCAGCGGCTACCACTTTTATAAATAAGCGAGACTAAAATGAAAAGAGAAATTATTGAAATTGATGAAAGTTTATGTGATGGTTGTAGCCAATGTGTTACCTCTTGTGCTGAAGGAGCGATCAAAATAGTAAATGGTAAAGCCAAGCTGATTAGCGATAGTTATTGTGATGGTTTAGGTGCTTGTATCGGTCATTGTCCTACTGGCGCA
>CAZKUQ010000316.1:0-1539 GCA_964555965.1 uncultured Coxiellaceae bacterium | reverse complement strand
CGGAGATAAAATGCAGCTATCTGAACGTTTTCGAGAGGTATATGAAATGCTCCGGGGATTTATGCTGTTGCGTCAGATTGAGATCAAAATTGGTTAACGCTAAAACCGCAATTATTGTCGATAATTTTAGTGTATACTTTTGCAACAGATTTTTAAGTGAGGCAGAGTAATGAAAGTTACAGTTTTTGGTACAGGTTATGTTGGTTTAGTTACAGGCATATGTTTGGCCCAAATCGGGCATGATGTTGTATGTGTTGATACTGATGCTGATAAGATTAATATACTCAAGCAGGGTAAGTCACCAATTTATGAACGTGGCCTAGATGAATTATTAGCAAAAAATCTTGCTGCTAAAAAAATAATTTTTACTACTGACACTATTGCTGGCGTTAATCATGGTGATTATTTTTTTATTGCTGTTGGTACTCCGTCTTCTTCCGATGGTTCTGCAGATTTACAATATGTTTATGCGGTTGCAAGATCAATTGGCCAAAATTTAAATCGTTACGCACTTGTTGTTAATAAATCTACCGTACCAGTTGGCACTGGTGATAAAGTAAAAACAATTATTGAAAAAGAATTAAGTAAACGCAATTTGCATCCAGGTTTTGATGTGGTTTCAAATCCTGAATTTTTAAAACAGGGAGATGCTATTAAAGATTTTATGCAATCCGATCGTATTATTATTGGAGTTGAAAACGATGAAGTGCTAGATCGCATGTGTCAATTATACGAACCTCTAAAAGCAAAAATAGTTTCTATGGATGTTCGTTCAGCAGAATTATCTAAGTATGCTGCAAATGCTTTTTTAGCAACCAAAATTAGTTTTATCAATGAAATAGCCCAGTTTGCTGAAAAATTTGGTGCAGATATCGATAAAATCAGGCTTGGTATTGGTAGTGATTCTCGTATTGGTTTGAGTTTTTTAAATGCTGGTTGTGGTTATGGTGGATCGTGTTTCCCTAAGGATGTTAATGCATTAGTTTGGATGGCACGCGAATATGGTATTGAATCACCGTTATTTAATGCGGTGGAAAATATAAATTTAAGGCAAAAGTATTTGATTTTAAATCGACTGAAAAAATATTTTGGTGATTTAGAAGATAAGGTGATTGCTTTGTGGGGTTTAGCATTTAAACCAAATACTGATGATATGCGTGAAGCTCCTAGTAGAGTTTTGCTTGAATCCTTATGGCGGGTTGGTGCTAAAGTGCAAGCGTATGATCCGATTGCTATGCCTGAAGCCGAGAAGATTTATGGCAATCGCGATCACAATGCTCTAAAATTGTGCAAAACAGCAGAAAGCGCCTTAGAAAATGCTGATGTTTTGATTATTGTTACCGAATGGGATGAATTTCGTCATCCTGATTTTGCAGTAATTAAATCTAAGTTACGTCAACCAATTATTTTTGATGGACGCAACTTATTTGATCCAAAAGTTATGAAGGATTTAGGAATAGAATATTACTGTATTGGACGTAAAAAATAATGGCAACACAAATTTGGCAGGATTGCCAAATTTTGCAACAGCGAGCAAAG
>CAZKUQ010000315.1:0-1539 GCA_964555965.1 uncultured Coxiellaceae bacterium | reverse complement strand
AATCCGTGGTGTATTGTGCACCTTTATCGGAGAGGGAGGGATTCGAACCCTCGATGGAGTTTTTTGACCCCATACTCCCTTAGCAGGGGAGCGCCTTCGACCAGCTCGGCCACCTCTCCAGTACTATTCGTAACACTTCATTTTTCTAAGTGCTTTTTACTCTTTATTTTCAGATTTATCAACTTTTGGTTCGCGTTTTTTTCTGACTGTTACAGCTGGTGCAGAATTTTCTTC
This sequence comes from uncultured Coxiellaceae bacterium, assembly GCA_964555965.1. Lineage (GTDB taxonomy): Bacteria > Pseudomonadota > Gammaproteobacteria > DSM-16500 > DSM-16500 > Aquicella. The sequence continues at coordinate 1,305 of CAZKUQ010000315.1, read as the reverse complement.
CTGTTTTACAACAGGAGCTGCAGTTGGTGCTGGCGGTGTTGTTGTCGTATTTTTTTCTTGCTGAATGCGTTGATAAATTTCTTCGCGATGTACTGATACATCTTTTGGCGCATTGATGCCGATGCGCACTTGGTTACCTTTGATGCCAAGCACGGTTACGACAACATCATCACCGATGATGATTGTCTCACCCACACGTCTTGTTAATATGAGCATTGTCCATCTCCTATTTTTTAAACTGCCTTGTTTATTTAAACAACCTGTCCCGTTTTGTTTTTTGAGGCATCTGTTTTATGCGCCTTACAAAAGCACCTTAACCGCCAAATATTTACTAACTGCCCATACATGTGGGCTGTTCATTAATTATTCATGAAAGATATGGAATAAAGCACCATCTTTGTATTTTATCAGTCTTCTCGCTTGGAGCGGGGATGAAACTGTAATTTTTGATTACTTAATCCATAGTTGCTTTCTCAAGGTGTGCAATAGTAAACAATAATCGCCCATTCTGCAAATAGGATTTTCATTTTTTTATTCAATATGTAAATGTTCTCTTGTTTGAGGAATCTTATCTAACTCAAAAGCTGCATGAACAGCTTTGACACCTTTTTCGAGCAAATTTTCATCAATTACAACCGAAATTTTAATTTCAGATGTCGTAATCATTTGAATATTAATGCCAGATTCACCTAAAGCACGGAACATCGTACTAGCAACGCCTGCATGTGATCGCATGCCAATTCCTACCAGGGAGAGTTTCGCCACTTTTGAATTTGTTTTGATTGAAACCGTACCTAATTGATTTGCTAGGTCTTCAATGATTTTTAAAACTTTTGGATGCTCGCGTCGTTGCACAGTAAAGGTGAAATCAATTGTTTTTTCAGAAGACACATTTTGAGCAATCATATCAATCTCAATATTGGCTTGACTGACATAATCTAGAATTTGTCCTTCAATTCCTAATTGGCGAGGTATACCAGATAAAGAAATAATGGCTTCTTCGCGACTAAAAGCAATTCCAGAAACTAAATGTTTTTGCATTACTTTTTCCTCAAATGTGACGAGCGTACCGGGACCATCCGAAAATGTTGATAATACTCGAATAGGCATATTATGTTTACTAGCTAATTCAACGGAACGCATTTGTAATACTTTGGCACCAAGGCTTGCCATTTCCAGCATTTCTTCGAAAGAAATTTGCGGCAGCAAACGGGCTTCTGGTAAAAGATGCGGGTCAGTTGTATAAACGCCATCAACATCGGTATAAATTTGACATTCATCTGCTTTCAACGCTGCCGCTAGTGC
>CAZKUQ010000314.1:0-1550 GCA_964555965.1 uncultured Coxiellaceae bacterium | reverse complement strand
AAATTACTTGATAAATACAACAGCACACTTCCATTTATGCCCATAAAAAGTTACCATTAATGTATGTTTATGAGTATAAAAATACCAATATAAAGGATAAGTAATTGATTAGAAAAGCATTGTTAGAACTAACAGAATGGTTGATACAAGCCAATAGAAAACCGTTGGTTCTCCGTGGCGTTCGTCAATCAGGAAAAACATGGTTAGTGCGTGAACTTGCAAAATCACAAAACAAGCAGCTCATCGAAATTAATTTTGAAAACAGACCAGAGCTTCGTTCATTGTTTACAAGCAATGATGTTAAATTAATTTGGTCAAACCTAGAAACGCTATTGCCAGCGCCAACTCAATCTGCCAATTGCTTATTGTTTTTAGATGAAGTGCAAGCAATGCCAGATATACTGGCGAAGCTTCGTTGGTTTTATGAATTATTGCCTGAATTAGCGGTTGTTGCAGCAGGTTCACTGCTTGATTTTGTATTGCATGATCATACATTTAGTATGCCGGTTGGTCGTGTTCAATTTTTTTATTTAGAACCCTTATCATTTTTGGAATTTTTAGAAGCAGATCAACAATCCATGTTGCTGCGGTATTTAAGAAAATCAACATTAGACAATCCGATTCCTGATGCGATTCATCAAACACTAATGACTTCAGTTGAAAATTATTGTCTTGTCGGTGGCATGCCAGAAGCGGTAAAAAATTGGATTATAGAACATTCTTATTTGCGTGTTAATCAAATTCATCAAGATTTATTAACGGCCTATCAAAATGATTTTGCAAAATATCCAACACGTATTGCACCAGAACGGCTACGTGAAGTTATGCTGGCTATTCCACGTTTATTAGGAAAAAAATTCTCGTATACCCAAGTCAATCCTGACATTAAAAGTCAAACAATTGCAAATGCATTATCTTTATTAGAATTAGCGCGTGTTGTTCATCGTGTGCAATCGGTTGTTGCAGACGGCGTGCCATTGGGTGCAAAACCAAAATCGCGCTATTTTAAGATTATTTTATCTGATATTGGATTGGTTAATAGCATAACGAATCCACAGCCAGTTCATTTAAAACCACTCAAATTAGCCAATAATGGTGAAATGGCGGAACAATTGGTAGGTCAATTATTACGGAAAAATTTTCAATTCTACCAAGACCCTGTTTTATATTATTGGCAACGTGAAGGGCAAAGTAATGCAGAAATTGATTATGTCATTCAATATAACGATAAAATTATTCCCGTTGAAGTAAAGGCGGGAAGTGTGGGAAGTTTACGCTCGTTACATTATTTTATGCATGAAAGAGGATTTAAATTTGCCATACGAATTTATAGTGGTGAACCTAGTATTACACCTGTACAGGTTACGTTAAATAATGGTGAATCGGTATCTTATCGCTTATTGTCTATTCCATTTTATTTAATTGAAGAGTTGCCTAGGTTATTGGAAAGTTTTTTAGAGCAATCAGTTAACTAAAATGCAGGCATTGTTACTTGAGATGACGAGATGACAGAGTCAAACCCCGTCATCGAATTCTTTACTGCTATTAAA
>CAZKUQ010000313.1:0-1605 GCA_964555965.1 uncultured Coxiellaceae bacterium | reverse complement strand
CATGCGGCCTTGGCGATGTACGTACCGTCGCGTTGGACCGGACGTCTTTACCATTGGTATCTAGGTCGTTTCTTGCCCTTGCGCATCAAGTTCAAGTGGGTTGAGTTGGTAACCAACATACAAGACATCTACCCTCATTTAGATTCGGTCATAACGCAGTTGACTGGTCCTGCGCATCTGGGTGCGCTTGTAAATCCCCCTGGCCCACGTTCAAAATTAACCTTGAAATTGCTGGATGATTCAGCCCAAGTACTGGGCTATGCGCGATTAGCGTATGGTAAAGAAGCGATCGATTTCGTAAGACATGAAACTAACGTACTGGACCATCTGATCCGAAATTTGCCGCAGTCCCATTTTCCATGTGTGCTACAGCAATTTGAGCTCAACAATCCTTTGGCCTATTGCCTCGTCGAAAGCTCCGGGCCGCAAGCGTTGGCGTTGCCGTATCTCACGGGCAAACACTTCGAGTTTCTTTCTCACCTGTTCAATGGACAAACCATTTTGTGGCATGAGCAAGTGGTACAACTTCAAGCAGAGTTAACTGCCATTTTTCCAAAAGATCAGGAAACCGCGCTCTACTATACCGCGTGTGACGCACTGCTCAGGGCACCCATTGAACGTCTTCCTGCATGTATTGAGCACGGTGACTTTGCGCCCTGGAATATTCGTCGTCTTGCCAATGGAGACCTGTTTGTTTTTGACTGGGAATACGCAAAAATGTCAGGTGTGCCATGGCATGATGCGTTGCATTTCTGTTTTCAAACAACAGCTTTAGTCCAGCGTTGCTCAGCCAGAAAGATATTAAATGGCATGCGTCATATATTTGAATCTTCTGCAGCAATAAAATACTCAGAAAAAAGCTCATATTCACCAACAAGTCGCGATTATATAATAATCTTGTATTTGTTAAGAATGGCAGTTATCGATCACCATGAAAGCGGACAAATAAAATCATACGCACAGATTTTGCGCCACACTTTAATATCATTTATTTTAGTTAGTTTTAATTATGCAGTCAAATAAAATTAATAGTAATAATTTGGCCATCCGTGTCGCAAAAATAGCTGGTTTTGCTCTGATATTTATACTTATTCAATTGGTCCTGACATACTTTATTGTCATCAATCAAAGATTAGGCATATTAATAATAACTTATTTAACATTGATATTTATTGCAGCTTTTTTATTTAAATTATCTGCATCTGATTCACCCGTTTGGGTGCGTGCATTATTTGTAGTTGTTCTTGCTGATTTCATTTTAGGCTATGGTTTTTCCAACTTTGCAATAGGTGTTGGTATTGTTCGCGTGACTGTGGGTGAGCTGGTTTTAATGTTATCATTATTTTGGATAATAATTAAATCTTGGCAAAGTTTATGGATTACTGGTTTGCCCGCTTTTGTATTGCTTGTCTATGTTTTGCTTCCGGTTTTGTTTCATTTGCCATTTGACCTTCCTAAATTTGGTCTGGTTGCAGCGCGTGATTTTCTTCCGTTGCTCGACAGCTTGTTTTTCTTTGCCGGGGTATGTGTTGTTGCAGTGGCAGGTAGTGCCGTGCAATGGAAGGCATGGCGCCACCGGTTTCTGTGGCTATTATTGCTTAGTGC
>CAZKUQ010000312.1:0-1609 GCA_964555965.1 uncultured Coxiellaceae bacterium | reverse complement strand
ATGTCATGCGTCGTTTTATTAAGTTGTGCCATCACGGCCGCTAAATCTTCACTGCCCATCGCTGCATTATCTAAAACAACATCTAACTTATTTAAATCTTGTTTTGAAATATTCGCCGTGATGTGATCTAAATTCGAAATAATATTTGAAACCGATTTTCGATTTTCAGGTGTTAAAAGATCATTGACTTTGTTACTGATGTTTTCCGCAGAATTAATTAATTTTGTAAGCGAACTGTCGAGTCTGAAAAATAAAGAAGGTGCGGAATTGATGATGGGGTATTCTTCGCCGGGTAATTTTATGAGAGGGCCTTTGTTGGGGTCTAGCATTTTTAAACCCACGTAACCAATGCCTGTGAGGCCTTGCGTCATCATCGTTGCTGCTGTGCCTGAAGTGATAGGCGTGCCTTTTTCAATGTTCAATACTAAACGTACGCGTTTGGGATTTTGTTTGTCGATGCCAATGTGCGCGACATAACCCACATCCACACCATTGTATTTCACAGGACCGTTTGCATTTAAGCCTGAGACGGATTCATTCATGTAAACCAGATAAGGCGTGTAAGATTTTCCTTTTCCTGTTGAAAATATCCAAGCGCCCCACACTATCAAGACGCAAGTGAAGAATAAAACGAAGAAGCCTACGATGAAATAATTAAATTTAGTGTCCATTAGATTTTTCGATGGTTTCCGGTCCGTAAAAATAATTATGGATCATAGGATGAGGATTTGTCGCTACTTTTGCGACTTTTCCAAAATCTAATACCCGTTTTTCACCCAGAAAAACAATAGAATCGGTAATATGCCAAAGTGTGCGCACATTGTGGGTGACCATGATGATAGTTAAGTTTAGCAAATTTCTTAAGTTTAAAATAAGTTCGTCCAGGCTTGTGACGCTTTCAGGATCCAGTCCTGAAGTGGGTTCATCTAATAAAAGTAAATGCGGGTCAAGGATCAGGGCGCGTGCCAGGGCGGCGCGCTTGAGCATTCCGCCGCTTAATTCAGAAGGGTATTTGATGGCGGCAGATTTGGGCAAACCAACGAGAAGGAGTTTTAATAAAGCTAATTCTTCCAGTGCATTTTGAGGTAAGACAGAGTATTCGTGCAGAGGATATATGATGTTTTCTAGCACGGTGAGCGAGCTAAAAAGGGCGCCGCTTTGAAATAAAATTCCCCATTTTTTGCTGAGTTCTAAATAATGTTGTTCTGTGATATGCGCCATGTCATAACCAAATACGCTGACTTTGCCACGATAAGGTTGTAGTAAACCGAGTATTTCACGGACTAAAGTGGATTTGCCTGAACCACTGCCGCCAATGATAGAAATGATTTCGCCTTTTCGAAAATTTAAATTAATTTTATCGTGAATGGTTTGGTTGCCGAGCACGGTGGTTACATTTTTAAATTCAATGATGTGCTCGTTCATATTTTTAGCCAGCTTAATAAAATTGAAAATAAGGCGTCGAAGGTGATAATCATAAATATTGCTTGCACCACACTGCGTGTGGTGTGGCTGCCAACACTGTCGGCGTTGTGTTCGACTTGTAAACCTTGGAAGCAGCCGATACTTGCGATGAGTAAGGCATAGACGGGCGTTTTGACTAAACCGA
>CAZKUQ010000311.1:0-1635 GCA_964555965.1 uncultured Coxiellaceae bacterium | reverse complement strand
GCATATTTTTGCATAATCAAGGTAATCTAGCAACATTTTTTTGCAACTTAAGTTTTTTTTATTTTTTGTAAAAACATTTTTTAAATCTTCCGGTGAAACTGAATTTTCTTTAAATAATATCTCTGGTATGAGAATCCGTTGTTGGTGTAAGTCCCAGGGTAGGCGTCTTATGTTTCGCGTGATGTGCCAGCATAAACCTAATTCTCGTGCAAGCAAAAGCGCTTCTTTGCTGGTTTTTCCTAAAATATGAGAAATTAATATGGCAAGCAAACTCCAGGAACTGTGTGCGTCTTCAATGAGTTCTCCAAAATCATTGTAATGGCTGATACTCCATTTTCTTTCTATGCCATCTAATAATTCAGTGAAGATTATTTTAGGTAATGAGTATGTTGATAAAATAGGAGAAATAAGTTTTCCGATAGGATGCTCGGGTGTGCCATTGAAAATGCGATGTAGTTCGCCTCGCCACCATTGGAATCGTTCTAGCGCCATTTCCTGTGAAGTGCATTTATTTAAAATACTTTCTAATTCGTGAAAGAAATTATGTAAAATAAGTATCGCCTGTTTTTTTGAAAATTCAGTAAATAACAAACTGTAGTAGAGGTTAGAGCCAGGCGGGGCAATCAATGTTTCAACTGTCATAGCAATGTTTTCAGTTGATAAAGATAATCTAAAGCGTCTTTGGGGCTTAAACTGTCTACATTGATATTTTTTAATTTTTCAACGATGCGGTGTTCTTGGTATGGAACTGTGGGTAGTGCTAAGCCAGGTGATTTTTCAATTTCAAGCTGTTGTAATTTTGCTTTTGCTAATTGAATAACGGGCTGGGGTAGTCCGGCCAGTTGTGCGACTTGCAATCCGTAACTTTTACTCGCAGCGCCTGCAAGCATCGTATAAAGAAATACAACCGTGTCTTTGTGTTCGATGACTTCAACATGTTTATTTCGAATAACAGAAAAAATTTCTTCTAATGTTGTTAATTCAAAATAATGCGTGGCAAATAAAGTGAAAGCTTTAATTTTTGTTGCAAGATAATCTGCACAAGCAAAGGCAAGTGCCAGTCCATCGTAAGTACTGGTGCCTCGTCCAATTTCATCAAGCAAGACCAGGCTATGTTGCGTGGCGTTATGAAGAATATTTGCTGTTTCTGTCATCTCTACCATAAAGGTAGAGTGACCTTGGGCTAGATTATCACTGGCACCGATGCGTGTGAAAATGCGATCGATAGGGCCGATACATGCGCTTTCTGCGGGAACGAAGCAGCCTATGTGAGCAAGCAATACGATCAATGCGGTTTGTCGCATGTAAGTGGATTTGCCTCCCATGTTGGGGCCGGTAATAATCAGCATGCGCGTTTCATCATTTAACAAAGTTGAATTTGGAATAAAAGGATTTTCTGAAAAATTTTCAATAATTAAATGTCGGCCTGCTTGGATATCAATGCCAGGCGTTTCATTTAAGTGAGGGCGGCTCAGACGAAGTGTTTGTGCGCGTTCTGCAAGATTACTTAAAACATCCAGAGTGGCAATCAAGCTTGCTGTTTTTTGTAAGTTGATAATATCTTCGCAGAGTTTATCTAAGATTTGATCATACAATTGTTTTTCAAGTGCAAGTGCGCGTGCTGTGCTACTCAAT
>CAZKUQ010000310.1:0-1639 GCA_964555965.1 uncultured Coxiellaceae bacterium | reverse complement strand
GCAAAGTTTCGCGGTCGCTGCTATGTGACTTGTCAAGTTTTTGCATAAATAAATACCCCCGCTAACTAAATGCGTTTTAGAAATTAATTAAAGAAACATACTCTAAAACTAAAACCTTTGTTTCTAGACCTTTTCGGCCATGCTGCTATTCGTGATCAATCCCATAGGAAGGTCACAAGTTGTTCTTTCGGTTTTACTTAAAGGCGCATGCCCCATACTAGCGAACGTGATTGTCTTTACGACATCACTGCGACCGCGGCGGGGTCATGCAAACCGTTTTGAAGCGAACACGCTTCTTTAATCAATTTTTTTTCATACAAACTTCCACTTAAAACACAAGAACGTATCCTGCCAACCAACCTTCTTGCTATCGCAACAATCGCACGTTTTTTTCCGCGTCGATGCGCAATTCGATCAAACGTTTCTTTTAAATCAGGATCCTTATAAATTGCAACCCATGCTGCTTCAACCAATATTTTCCGTAACATCGCGTTACCTTGTCGCGATATATTTCCTTGACGAATGTTTTCGCCAGATGAATATTCGCAGGGTGTTAAACCCGTAAAACTAAACAGTCTTCTTTCATTTTTGAATTGTTTCATGTCACCCAATTCATTAATTAATTGCCTTGCATGTATCGGTCCAATGCCAGGAACACTTTCATAAATATCCTGCAATCCTTGCTCTTGTTTAGCCTGTAACTTCATCCTTTTTGTAATTTCTTTTACTCTGTTGTGAAGCTGAAGCCATTGGTCTTGATATTGCTCCACTGTGAAAATAAAATCCCCTGAGAATTTTTTTTCTTTTATCTCAATTATTTTTCCTTTAATCCATTTCTCACTGATAACTGTATCATCCTCTACTGCAATTAGTCCTTGCGTGAAAAGTAATGACTTAAATTGATTGCCAACCTGATTTCTTAATTTTATCATCGTAGCGCGCAATCGAGTGACACTACGCATTTCTTCCCGATTTTCGTCTGGGACATGTATTCCTTTTAATCTGCCAACTGATAGTTGCGTACTCATCTTCAAGGCGTCTCTTTTATCCGTTTTAACCCGATCTCTTGATGATATCTCAATCGAAGCCGCATTTACGACCCTATTATGTATTCCATTTGATACCAAAAAACGGTGTAGCTGAAAACCTGAAAATCCAGCTTCATATACAGATTCTATTTTTGCCCCTTTAAATGCATTATTTAAATAAGTTAATATTATTTCTGGTTTCGCGGGCATACTATCCCGCTTAACCACCTCGTTATTGCAAATGCTGACACAACTATACGTTTTTTTATGAACATCGATTCCAACGTATACAGTTTTACCGTTATAATCTCTCATGGTTCCCTCCGTTTGATTTGTTGATTTAACAACTTTCATTTTAGACGAAGGTGAACCATTTTGTGTACTTGCTACTGTTTGGATGTCAGCATAGCGACTGGCGCTCTCGTTTCCATTGGCACTGTTAAAATTCACTGTAAGCGCACATTCATGTTCCTTCATGTTCCTTAACTGTTAATGCGACAATCAATTATGGTAATATTATTCTTTTTTCACCTAACAAGGATGGGTAATGGAGTTTTCTATTTTTGGTAATGCGGATATCAATGTTTGGGTGAATGCGCTGGGTTATTTCG
>CAZKUQ010000309.1:0-1653 GCA_964555965.1 uncultured Coxiellaceae bacterium | reverse complement strand
AGGATACTTTTTGCTATAATATCCTTATAGAAAAGGATACTAGCATGCGTGATTTACTGGAAACCTTGCTTGAAGAAGCCTTTATTATCGTGGCCCAAGCCAAAACAGGCATACCGCGACAATCTCAATTTCCCAAAGCGCCTAACATGATCAAAGTGGCTGTAGGTATGCGGCGATCTGGCAAATCTTATTTTCTATATCAAACGATTAACGCGCTACTAGATGGGTGCGGCTTCGCCACGATGTAGTTTAAACGACACATGGGACACCGTATTGATTGATCTTATCCCAAAGTTGCTGCCAGCGACCGTCAGTTTGTGTTAGTTCACGCAATCGCAATACGTTTTTTATTCCATCACTTTTCCAGCGCATACCGGATTTACAAAAACGTTGCTTGATAAGTGTCTTACAAGCGGCTTCCGTAACACCAGATCCAATAGATAAATTCTTTTCGACATGTTCTGCATAATTCATGCGATGAATGTTATTTTTAAAATAACTGATTGCGGCAAGTAAATCTTTTCGCACTTCAGATGATAGTTTTCTTCTTCGTTTGAATTTTTTTAATTCATCGAAAATATCTTTCGGTCCAGTTTTATTATGTTTTAATTCATGACAGCGATCATTAAGCCATTTGGTGCGCTCTGGTTTTCCTGTTTTTTGTGGGAATGCAGCGTAAGAACATTTTGTGAGATACTCTGTCACGTGATAAAAATCCAATAATTGTTTATCTGTGTGTTTTTCCAAAAATGGCCAATTATTTTTAGCGCCATCTGCAATGCCAATATAGAGCGCATTTGGATAATTAGTCTTTATTTTTTCTACTTCTTTTTCCAGTCGATTCATAAAATTGGATTTGCCATATTCAGGAGGCTCGCCAATGTAAATCGTATGCTGTCTTTCGCCATCTCCATCAAATAAAGATGCTGTCCCAACCATACTTTCTCGCCAACCCTCAGTGCAGGTTGGTAGCATTGCACCATCCATACTCAATGTAATGGTTTCAATTGGTTCTGTAAATTTTGGTAATGTATATTCCCAGATATTTTCCTTGTTTTCTACAATTTCAAAAACCGATTCTGATACATCTTGTAGATATTTTTTCGATATTTCTCTTCCATGATTGATCGATAAATCATCTAGTGCATCTTTTGCGCTCATTGATGCGTACTTATGCGATAACATTTTTGAAAATTTAGGTGTTGCACTATGAATGATCCGCGCGTTCATTTCAAGGGGAACATAAATTTTTCCACCACATGACGCTTGATATACGTACCGCTTAACACACACTGATCCATACGGCGTTTGATATTCTTTATTTTCCTTAGATTTCGACGTGTATTTTTTTTTCGCCCATCTTTATGGGTGTGCCATCTGTGTCAAAATGATCTAACGCTTTTTTAGTGCTGAGTGACCCTAGCGCATTGCATGCCGCCATTATTTTTTCCTCAGCTTCCAGCATCGATCCGGATATATCAACCGTCATTTGCACTGTTAATTTTTGTCCGTCTTCCAATATAACTTTTATCGACATTGCTTGCTCCTTGTTTTTCCATCTAAAACCTGGGCAAGTATCTCATCTATTTCACCCTTTTCCTACATCGTGGCGAAGCCGCACCCAGTGGCTTGCATCAAAATGGGTATTTAAAA
>CAZKUQ010000308.1:0-1659 GCA_964555965.1 uncultured Coxiellaceae bacterium | reverse complement strand
GAAATATCAATTTTTTGTGGCATCAAAAGAATAATACCATTTAGACGCTAATTTACATTCTATTAGTGTTGTTGAATAATTATAAATCATTACAAACCAACCAAGAACAAGTGCTATTGCAATAATAAAAAGAAACAAAGTGCCCATAACCACCTCCATTTTAAGAATAACCAAAAGATTAAACGCTATCCTCTTTAAGAATAACAAACCATTAAAATCATCCTCGCCATTAAATGTCATCCTCGGGGTTAACCCGAGGATCTTCATAACTCTAATAGCATTATATATCTCTATCTGTTCTTTATAAAATTTACTTTATTATATCTGTAACTATATGATTATATATGTTTTTTTATTGTCTTGTGTTTACCATAAAGGGGCTGGTGCAATCTAAGTTTTATTGTCATTCCAGCAGGGACTGCTGGAATCCAGTTACATGGAAGTAATAATGTTCGATTCGAAACATTCGCATCTATATGGCTGGATTACTCGCTTTTTTATTATGTCATCCCTCGTGTTAAACACGAGGACAGGCTCTCGGGCGCAGACCCGAGGATGACAGTAGGAGAGCACGAGAATTCTCAAGATAGTGAAAATTCATTTCAAAATTTCAGATTGCGCACTCCCATAAACTCTAATAGCATCACAGAAAAATTTGTGTTATATAGCACATGGATAAATACTTAATTATGGATTCTATTTGGAGATAAAAATGTTCGGCTTAATTCCCAAAGAAGAAAGATTTTTTGCGATGTTTCGAGATATGGCAAAAAATATCGTAGACGGTGCGGTTGCTCTAAAGGAGATGTTGGACAATTTTAGCGATCCATATAAAAGCCAACACCTCATCAAAGATATAGAACATAAAGGCGACCTACAAACCCACGAAATTATTAAAAAACTCAACAAAAGCTTTATCACTCCTTTTGATCGTGAAGATATTTACGCTCTTGCTTCTGCCTTAGATGATATTATTGACATCATTAATACTTCAACTCAACATATCATCGTTTACCACATCGACCGCATCACTCCTGAGGCAAAAGAGTTAGGCTTCATTATTCTCAAAGCTTGCCAAACCGTTGAAAAAGCCGTATCAATATTAGAAAAACATCCCAAACATATTTCTGACTATTGCGTAGAAATAAATTCATTAGAAAATGAAGCAGATCGCGTGCGCGCTGATGCAATCAGTCGCTTATTTGTAGAAGAAAAAGACCCAATCCGCCTTATCAAGTGGAAAGAAATCTATGAAAATTTAGAATCAGTTACCGACCAATGTGAAGATGCTGCTAATATTTTAGAAACTATAGTAGTAAAAAATGCCTGAAACCAGCCTTGTAATATTAATACTAGTTATCATTGTTGCTTTAGCGTTCGATTATATTAATGGCTTTAATGACACCGCCAATGCTATCGCCACTTGTGTATCAACACGCGCACTCTCAATTTATTCTGCAGTAATTATGGCTGCTGTTTTAAATTTTGTTGGAGCCATGATTTCTACTAAGGTTGCGGCCACTATAGGCCAAGATATAGTTGCGGTTAATGATATCACCCAGGTAACGATTCTTGCTGGCACTGGCGGGGCTATTATTTGGTGTATAATCACCTGGTGTTTTGCTATTCCATCATCATCAACGCATGCTTTAATAGGAG
>CAZKUQ010000307.1:0-1662 GCA_964555965.1 uncultured Coxiellaceae bacterium | reverse complement strand
TTCTGACTCAAACAAGATTTTATATTTGATATTTTCTTTAAATCTATAGTCTATCCAGTTGATGTCTGTTGTCAGATTAATAACGGAGTTATTCTGATAAAATTTAATATAACTGAAGTTGTTAATACAGCTATTTGCAAATAGCGGCTCAGCAAATTTCTTCATTAAAGAGACCATTGTTTTAGAATAGTCTAACGCATTGATGCTGTCTTTAAAGTAGTTAATAGTCATAGTTTGGCACAACGATCACAGTTTACTGCTGAATAAAATGGGGGTTTTACTGTCATTTTCCAGTAAATGCTATCAAGAGGGGATGTCCCGTGCATCTAAAATAATAGATTGTTGAAATCCTAAAATTGCAACATGTCGAGAGCTATGATCGAAAGTTGTGTATGGCAATGAATTGAATAATCAGGCGGTGTATCCTGATCACTGTAAATTTTGAATTTGTTTGACGACTAATTTAAACCAACAGTGGAGATACACCATGAAAGAAAATACTGTAATTGATTTTAAAAGTCCAGTCGATGCGTTAACAGAATTATTAAGAACTGGCGCAAGGCAATTGATTGTTGAGGCTGTAGAAGCTGAAATGGAAGTGTTTTTACAGAAATGCTCCGACATATTATCAGATGGAAAACGCCGCGTTGTTCGCAATGGTTATTTGCCAGCACGCGAAATAATGACAGGAATCGGGACGGTTGACGTGCAAATACCGCGTGTTCGAGATCGAAGTGATGAGAAAGAAAAAATTCAATTTCGCTCGTTGTTAATTCCGCCGTACATGCGAAGAACAGCAACGCTCAATGAAATGCTGCCATTGCTTTATTTAAAAGGCATTTCAGAGCGTGATTTTGTTGAAGTATTAAAACCAATATTTGGCGATGCAGCAAATAATTTGTCTCCTGGCGTCATTAGTCGATTAAAAATGGCATGGGATGATGAATATAAAAAATGGTGTAAACGCGATCTTACTGATAAAAAATACGTGTATTGGTGGGTTGATGGCATTCATTTTACAGGTCGATCAGATGACAATATGTGCGTATTAGTCGTGATGGGTGTCACTGAATTTGGCAATAAAGAATTAATTGCCATCGAAGACGGTCACCGAGAAAGCAGTGAAAGCTGGTTATCTTTATTGCGCCAATTGCGAGATCGAAAAATAAATTCACCTGCATTAACAGTCGGTGATGGCGCATTAGGATTTTGGAATGCAATCGGTCAGGTATTTCCAGAAACGAAGCAGCAGCGCTGTTGGTTTCATAAAATGGGGAATGTTTTAGATAAGTTTCCAAAATCGCTACAACCAAAAGCAAAATCGATGCTGCATGAAATTTGGATGTCAGCAACGCGTGCTGATGCTTATCTTGCATTTGATGCGTTTATTGCTGAATTTGGTTCAAAATATCCTAAAGCGACTGAATGCTTAAGCAAAGATAAAAAAGAATTATTGGCGTTTTATGATTTTCCTGCAGAGCATTGGGTTCATATTAGAACAACCAACGCCATTGAATCTGTATTTGCGACTGTTCGTAATCGCACATACAAAGCAAAGGGTGCATTTTCTGCGACGACGATATTAATGATGACATTTAAATTAATGAAAAGCGCTGAAAAAAGATTTATTAAATTACGTGGATTTCATCATTTAGAAAATGT
>CAZKUQ010000306.1:0-1666 GCA_964555965.1 uncultured Coxiellaceae bacterium | reverse complement strand
TCTAGAGAAAGCCGACCTGCCGTCATGAGTTCACGTATCCCACTAAGATTGAGAGTAAAGCTTTGGTCGCTCGTTAAGCGATTTGTTTGTTCATCTGTTAGCATAATTTCTTCGTCTTTTGAAAAGTTAATTTACGTATTTTCATTTTAAATAATGAGCGAGCATTATTATATAAAATAAAAAACATTAAGAAAATATTAATTGTTGAAAAAATTCTGGTTTTCACGATATTTTTCAATTACTGAAGTCAAAAAAAATACCTAGAAAATTTATAACGATGCATAGAATCAGATGTTTTCACTGACTTTTAGATATTTTTTTGAAATTTAACGTTTTGCAACTTGCAGTATAATTTCTTTAGCATCCCCATAAAGATCCTAGGGGAACCGCCCAAAGCTTATCTCCCATGGCACCAGCCAACTTGCCGGTATACAAAACAATTCCCACGAATGGCCTGTTTTCGGCGATATTATCTCTAAACCATTTAAGATGTTTAAAATCAGCTGAACTAATAGCTGAACCTGCTTTTACTTCTATCCCTAACAAAGCATGATCTTCGCGCTCGATTAAAAAATCAATTTCACGTTGTTCTCGGTCACGGTAATGGAGTAATTCATATTTACCATTATTAGCATCAACCTGAGAGGCTAGTTCATTGAAGATAAAAGTTTCTATCAACTTGCCAGAACGATCTGGATCCAATTCAACTTGATCCCTATGCCAACGAAGAATTGAAGCCATTAGACCAGAGTCTGTCATATATAGTTTTGATTGTTTGCCGACACGTTCATAGTCAGTGCGCGTCCAGGGATGGATGCTTTCTACAATATAGAGCGCTTCAAGCGCATTAATATAAGATTCAATGGTTGGGCGGCGAATTGAAAGTCTTGAGCCAATAGCAGAAATATCCATAAACTTGCTAGACCAAGCAGCAAGAATACTAATTAACTGCCGCATGGCATCCAAGCGAGTGATGTGCGTAATATCATTTAGATCACGTTCAAGTAAGGCGGCAATATAATCCCTGTGCCAGAGACGACGTTCATTGCTTTTTAATTTTAGTCCTTCAGGAAAACCACCACGAAATGCGATATCCAATATTGTCTTGCGATCGTAAATATTATTTTTCGGTACTGTAAATTTTTGTTTGAAAGCATTTTCTAGAAAAACGGGATGTGCGCCTAGCAATTCACCTTGCGAGAGGGGGCGTAAACGTATTTTCCTGATTCGTCCCGCCAATGATTCTTGTACGCCTGGCAGCGATTGTATATTGGTTGAACCTGTAAGCAGGTATTGTCCGGGATCGGTATTCTCATCAACGACTAATTTGATAGCGGAAAGTAGATCTGGGGCACGCTGCACTTCATCGATAATTAACATTTTTCCAGCGTGTTTAATAAATCCTTCGGGATCATTTATTGCCAGTTGTCTGATCGTAAGATCATCGAGTGTTCTATAAGTTGTGTCTTGGCTAGCAATTTGTTTTGCTAGAGTCGTTTTGCCAGATTGGCGAGCACCAGACAATAGCAAAACACGGCGGGGTTTCATTGCTTCGTGAACGATTTTTTCTTGCCAGCGAAAATATAATTTTTTCATGGAAACGATGGTTGCCTGTCAATCCGCGATATTACTAATTATAGTACCGCTATTTTATAAATATAATAGC
>CAZKUQ010000305.1:0-1679 GCA_964555965.1 uncultured Coxiellaceae bacterium | reverse complement strand
CAGATTCTGTGGATAGTTTTCGGTGTGGCGAAAAGATTTAGAATCTGTGGAAAGGAATGATACCTATCGCTTCACCACGCATCTTTGTTTATTACGTGAGTCCAGCCACGTCAGATTATCCAGGTCGCATTAAAGGATTAGTAAAAATCGGGTTAGATGGAAGTGCAACAAAAGAAGATATTATTCATTTTATCGAACCAATCGATCCTGATCTTAAACAACAGAATAATTACACATCATTAAGAGATAAATATTAGGATTTGTCTAGTTTTGCGACAGCAACTAGTTTCTTGGTGTCCTGAAATGGGTGATTAAAAATTGGCATGGAAAAGGTGATGTAAAAGTGTTACACTAAAATTATATAGCAAATAATTTGGAAAATACTATGCCTACTGCAAATCCTAGAATCAACATTACTTTGGAAAAAACACTGGCTTCATTGCTTGAACAGCAAGCAAAACTAGAACATAAATCAGTTGCTAGTATTGCTAAGGAGCTAATATTAGAAGCCTTAGAGCGTCGTGAAGATGTGGCTTTATCCGCAATTGCTAAAATTCGTGATACAAAAAACGCTAAAAGGATAAAGCACAAAGATGCCTGGAAATAAATATACAATCGAATATTTGGGTTCTGTTGTTGATGAAGATATTATAGCCCTTCCAAAGCTTGCAAAAAGACAGATACAAAAAGCAATTGAAGAACGTTTAACGGTTGATCCGATAGGTTTTGGAAAACCATTACGTTTCAGCTTGAAAGGTCATCGACGATTACGGGTTGGCGACTATCGTGTTGTTTATCGCATTGAAGTTGAAAATAATAGTGTGTTAGTTATTGCTATCAAGCATCGCAAAGATATTTATGAAGAATGATAGAGTCATCATTCTGCAGCACCTCTTGTTGTTTGATATCGCGAAATTGTTTTGAAACCATGTAGAGTTTTTTTACGATAACAGTGCTAGAAATTGATTTCATACTTTTTTCATACTATAATAAAGTATGAAAAAAGTATGACTAAGGAGGTTGTAATGAGCACAGCAAAAATAGCTGTTTCTATTGATGATAAGCAACTGAAAAAAATAGATTTTTATGTTAAGAAACATGTTTTTAAGAGCCGTAGCCAGGCATTTCAGATCTCTATTCGTCAGACTTTAGAGCAGTTGGAGCGTGGCCGTTTAGCTAGGGAGTGCGCTAAGTTGGATATTGATGCTGAACAGGAAATGGCTGATATGGGAATGGATGAGGATTTGGAAGCATGGCCAAAATATTAAGAGGGGATATCCTCTGGGCTGATTTAAATCCTACCCAAGGAAGAGAGCAATCTGGCCAACGGCCAGTGCTGATTTTAAGTCACGATGTTTTTAACGAGAAATCTGGGACAGTTATTGCGGTTGCCTTAACGAGCCAACCACAAAAAGCAGGATTTCCGTTAACACTAGAATTAAAAGGCAAGCAATATCCAAAGCCATCATGGGTTAAGATTAGTCAAATAAGAACGCTATCGGTTTTGCGTTTAGGCAAAAAAATAGGCCATGTTACTTCTAAGGAACTTGAACAAGTTGTGGAAGGGTTAAACGAGATAATTAATTGAATTTCGCGATAGCAACTAGTTTGAAGATGTCGCGAAACGATAAAACATTAAAACAATCTTCAAAAGCATTTTTTCGAATAATAAATTCGTG
>CAZKUQ010000304.1:0-1693 GCA_964555965.1 uncultured Coxiellaceae bacterium | reverse complement strand
TCCCCCTTTTTCAAAGGGCGTTGTTGCATAAATCATTTTCTATATAAAAACTGTCATTGCGATCTGAAATATCCCCACGAATTTTGGTGACAAATTATAATAATTCTTTTAAATAGTAGAAAATTTACTATTTAAAGGGATAAATATGTCGTTAAATGGAATATTACAGGCACATTTAGAAATTCATTGTTCTGAAATACATGTTACACGTTTGCAAGCTGTAATGGATGTTGCTACCGGGATTCAACATAGTCAGGAACTATCCATTACAGCGATAGGTCGTTATTTGAAAAGCGAAACCAAATTAAAGCATCGGATTAAGAAAGTTGATCGCTTACTTGGCAATAAACATTTATATTCAGAGTTAGCTAGTATATATAGTGGATTATCACACTATGTATTCAAGTATATTACTCAAGATAAGGTATCACCAATTGTTATCGATCTTTGTTTTTTAAAGGATGATAATGATATTCAAATGCTAAGCGCGGAAGTTGCTACGCAGGGCAGGACAATTCCCTTATACAGAGAGGTGTTTGAAAAAGGCAAATTAAAAGAGAGAGAAAAAGAATTTATTTCTAAATTATCAGAATGTATTCCATCCGATCGAGATGTATTAATAATAATGGATGCGGCCTTTGGGGATAACTGGTTTGAAGCCATAGAATCTCAAAAATGGTATTGGCTGGTAAGAGCAAGAAGTGGCAAGTATTTAAAGTTGTCGAATGATCATGAATGGCGAGAGGTCAATGAGTTGTTTGATCAAATTGGTACCCGAGCTAAATGTTATGAAAATGCTTATATTACTAAAATTCAGCCTCGACCTTGTCGCGTTATAACGAAAAAAGGATTGATGCTAAGCAAAAGAAAAAAGCCTGAGAAATTGCCTCGTAATTATAACGCAGCAAACGGTAATTATCAGCGTTTAGCGAAAGAACCTTGGGTATTAGCGACGAATCTACCAAAGAAATATAATACGACCCAGGTTCTTAATACCTACAAGAAGAGAATGCAAATAGAAGAAAGCTTTAGGGATATCAAGAATCCGAGATATGGATTAAGCGGTAGACATATTGAAACAAGATGTATTTACAGATGGGGCGTTCTTATGTTGCTGACTGCAATTGCTCAAATTACATTATGGATTATAGGTGTTATTGGGCATAGTCAAGGTTTTCAAAAGGTATTTCAGTCAAATACAGTCAAAGATAAAAAAGTATTTTCCTATTTTTATTTAGGACAATTAATTGTTGAGTTTAACAAAATTAAGGAGCTAACCATTAATTACCAAAACTTGCCAACAATTATTGAAACAGAGTTAGCAAGAGTATGGTAAATTCGTGGGGATATTTCAGCTCGCGATGACAATGTCTGATGCATATAAAATGATTTACGCAACAACGCCTGAGAATTGGTCTAAGCCGTTGACTATTAATGCAATCTTGAACGAAACGCTTCTGCAATATGTGTAGGGGCTGTTAAAACGAATTTTGGAATGCGAACAATAAAGCGCTGTTCTTCAAGCGTTTGCATTTCATATTCACCTTCCATCGTGCCTTGCGGTGTCGGTAATTGACAAAAACTGTTGTAAACAAACGTCTTAGTAGGTTTGATAATAGGCTGCAGGCCAATGACACCAGGACCGCGTACTTCTTCTACATGGCCTGTCATATCTGTAATACGCCAAAAACGA
>CAZKUQ010000303.1:0-1697 GCA_964555965.1 uncultured Coxiellaceae bacterium | reverse complement strand
ATTTTTCACGTGTCATATCTCGCAGGATACTTATTGACCGCTTAGATAATACTTGATAATCATCTAGCCCCCTCCCGCGGAGGCGGGTAAAAATAAAGAGTTGCCATTAAACGACTCTAAAAGGAGGCTAGATTATGAAACTATATGCTGGAATTGATTTACACTCAACCAACAACTATGTTGTCTTGCTTAACGAGCTAGGCGAAACGAAATATAAAAAGCGCTTGCCAAATGATATGGGTACGATTCTGCATGAACTCAAGTGTCACGATCATATCGAGAGCGTTGTTGTTGAATCAACCTATAATTGGTATTGGCTTGTAGATGGACTTCAAGAAGGTGGTTATGCTGTTAGGCTCGCCAATACGACAGCGATACAACAATATAGCGGTCTCAAGCATACAAATGATCAAACAGATGCGAGATGGCTCGCAGAACTGAATCGTTTAAACATATTGCCTGAAGGATATATCTACCCCAAAGATGAGCGAGGAACTAGAGATTTATTGAGAAAACGCATGCAGTTAGTGCAGCAGCAAACAGCGAACATACTTAGCATGCAAACGATAATTGAACGATCAACCAGTAAACGTATTTCTGGCAATATGATACATAAAATCACTGAGGAGGAGCTTAGGGGATATCTATCATCGGACGATGTATTTCTTGCTGCCTCGAGTAACTTGGTGATACTAAATAGTCTGCAGAAACAAATAAACGTACTTGAAAAAGCTATCTCATCAAAAATCAAATCGAATTTATACTTTAAGCAATTACAATCTGTTCCGGGTATTGGAATAACATTAGCATCAACCATACTATTGGAAACTGGCGAAATAAGTCGTTTTAAAAATGTTGGAAACTATGCCTCTTATTGTCGTTGTGTGGGTAGTGAAAAAATAAGTAATGAAAAGAAAAAAGGTATAAATAACCGAAAGAATGGTAATAAATATTTAGCATGGGCATATCTGGAAGCGGCTAACTTTGCTATCCGTTATAACGATACGATTAAAAAATATTATCAGAGAAAAACCAGCAAGAAGAATCGAACGGTTGCAATAAAAACAGTTGCCCATAAACTTGCCAGAGCATGTTTTTACATTATTCGAGATGGAGTGAAGTTTGATGTCAATCTCGCATTTATAAAATAAAAACTTGGTTGGGATGGTTTATCTCGCATTCGGGGTTGGCTAATAACCATGGACTTGATTAGGGGCCATCTCAACCATCAATTTCAGCTTAAGCTGTAGTATGGAAAGGGTTATACTGATACACCCATGCTGTGAGCCACAAAGGTCTGGAGTCCCTTCGGGGTCAGCCACAATACTTGTACCTTAACCATTGGACACAGCATGGAACTAAGGATTTTCTGGGGCATTTATGCCAACGGGCTTACCAGCGCAATCTTTTAGATTGAGTATGCCTAGATCCAGATGGGTGACTGGTGTGGATCAGATAGATCCAACACTTTAAATTGAAAATCCAGGCGTGTAATTAGTTGATTCATTGCCAGGTTACGCTTAATGAAATTTCTCGATTTACGATCAAAAAATCGTGAAAAGCAAAAAGCTTTTCTCATTGACTACCGGTGGCTAATGGGTGACCCAGTTTCTGTTTGCAGCTACCTCAAATAATGCTGGTCTTTTTCTGTTTTTTGGCTTTTCATGAATAAATATTTTAACGTCTTGATCTAATTT
>CAZKUQ010000302.1:0-1710 GCA_964555965.1 uncultured Coxiellaceae bacterium | reverse complement strand
TCCCACCAAGGTGACCAGTGTGATTTGCACGGGAAAAATAATCTTTTTTCTTTGCGACGTGTTTGTCGAATTTGAAAGTATTTTTCATATGCGGGATCAAATGGAGGTGAATTTACATAAGCGCCGGAATCTGTCACTCAATCGACAATTCAAAATATAATCAATAAGTTGTAACATTTTTTGTAAAATTTCCCATGAAAATTGCCTTAAAAGCATGCTACTATCCCGTTGCATCAAAATAAAATCTTACCGAAGCACTGATTCGTTGCATCATAATTCACCTTACCGAAGGTGAGGGGATTTTTAGTTAAAATACACATCCTTACCACAGAAGATCTCCTAATATTTACCTTTAACAATTTATTCCAGAAGTTCGGCGTTGGCACTGTTTACAAGAGCGCTGAACTTTCAGATTGCCACATTCCTTCCTCGCAAGTGTAGATCAATTTGCGAAAAAATCTTTTTTAATTTTAACTCCATTGATTTTTTAAGTTCAAATGGGTTGAGGGTTTTGAAGATATCAGTTAATTTGTCTTTGGTTTCTTGATTGATGTGTTCGTTTTCTATGACGCGTTGATACGGTGTTTTAGGCGTTTTTTCAAAGCGTTTTATGATTTTTGCATTGACGCGTTGTTTATCTTGAAGTTTGATGGTGGGATAAAAATAATTACGAAGCAATGAGCACTCGTTGCGATATACATCGTTCATAAGCTCAAGTACCGCATGATTTTCAATGCGGCAATAACCAAATAACTGCCGCACATGCGTCCAGTTTTTTTGTTCTACATGCGCATTATCGTCTGAATGATAAGGCCGTGAGCGCGTAAATTGCACGGGCTCTTGGCGGTTTTGAAGGTAATGCAACAAGTGATAATTTAAAAACTCTGAGCCATTGTCGCTATCAAATCCCAGAAGTTCGAATGGCAAACACTGCTCAATATCCTCGATTTTATCGAGCACATCACGAGCGCCTTTGCCCCATACAGCGCGATTTTCAGTCCAGGCAGTGCAAATATCGGTGAACGTGAGACTCCATGCAAAATCGCCTTCTAGCGATACTCCGCAATGCGCAACGGTGTCTGCTTCGAAAAATCCGGGGCGTGTTTCATTCCATTGATCAGTGCTAATGGGGATGTGTTTTTTGAGCAAGGTATCAGGTTTTGTACCACCTATGCGTTTTGGGTATTGATCGCGGGTCGGCTTTAACAGTCGATCAATGGTAGCGCTGCTCATCGCCAATAACTGCGATTTAACATCAGTATTTAAGGCACCGTAAGTCGAGTCGTAGAACGGCAACCAAAGCGGCATAACACTTTTTAAACGTCTGCCACACATCTGATCCGTGGCAAACCAGATTTGCTTGAGCGGCGCCATTAGCTCTTCTGGGCGGTAAGTTTTCTTTTTGCCCCGCTTTCTTCTGCCGTAATTAACCTTAGGTGTGCGCCCCGACAACAGCTCAATAGCGTATTTTCGGTGATATCCGCCAAGCTTACAAAGCTCAGTCAGTAAGTGCGATTTTGTTTTACGATCTGAACCAACATATTGTTTTTTCAGGTGCTTCAGATAAAGGTTCATTGACAGCTGCCTCGCCATAATTCTCTCCCTCCTTGGGTAAGATTTATTTTGATGCAACGAATGGTTTTTTAGCTAGCTTCGGTAAGATTTAATTTGATGCAATTCGCTACCAGCGATAACTGACATTTGTTCAAA
>CAZKUQ010000301.1:0-1722 GCA_964555965.1 uncultured Coxiellaceae bacterium | reverse complement strand
GTTGTGGCCTATTCGGGAAAACTCCTTGGCGCGGCAGCTTATCGCGGCGTTATATGCGACCAAGGACCACTAATAGAGAAAAAATTATGAAGTGCATGCTGAAAATATTACTAACCTTTGTTTTAATTTTTTCTTTCTTTATCAGTAATTCACTTTGCGCAGATAAAATTTTGAGTAGCAGTAGTCCAGATATAAATGTTGAAGTTGAAGCTAAGAAAGTTTTAAACGATTATCTTGATCACAGAAGGAAAAAGGACTTTCATCATTGTTCGAATCTACTAACTAAGCCATTTCTTAAAAAGTACTTAAGAGAGAATGAATCACCTAATAATGAATTTAATATTGATTATGAAGCTTTTCTTCATGAAACAAAAATAACTCAATCAAAAACAATTGATAACAAAACAGTAGAAATTGTTATTGATGCGTACATTGAGATCCCAGGAATCATTTCACGACAAGTTGAGACTTACAAACTTATAAATGTTAATGGTTCATGGCGAATTAATGGATTTTCATTCGGTGAATCAAAATTGGTTAAAGAGAATCGTGAAGATGGAAAGTGGCATGATGTCAAAGAGAAATAGTGGGTAAATAAAAAAATATAACCAGCTAATTAAGCAGACCGCGAGAAAGGGCTGTGGCCTATTCGGGGAAAACTCCTTGGCGCGGCAGCTTATCGCGGCGTTATGGCTGCCCCAACAATATGCAATTTGACGAAAAATTCATAGCATTTGTAGACGTTCTTGGGTTCAAGGACATGGTGAAAGCCGCAGAGTGTGGCATGGGTATGTCGTTGCCAGAAATAATGGAATTGTTAGAAAAACTCGGCTCAATAAAAGACAGCAAAAAATTCGAGCAATACGGTCCCACCACTTGCCCTAATAGCAAATATTTAAGTCGTGATTTAAATTTTAAAGTAACACAAATATCAGATTGCGCGATAGTGTCCAGTGAAGTATCCCCGGCAGGCTTAATCAACCTGATAAGCCATTGTTGGGGAGCGGTAATTCAATTATTAATGAAAGGCATTATGTGTCGTGGGTATATCACTAAGGGACTAATATATCATAGCGCCGCCCAAATTATTGGCTCTGGTTACCAAAAAGCATTACAAAACGAAACAAACGTTACTGCATTCAAAAGAGAAGCAGATGAGAGGGGAACCCCTTTTGTCGAAATAGATCCTATAATATGCGACTATGTCAGAGACAGCAACGATTCGTGTGTAAAAGAAATGTTTTCTCGGTATGTTAAGGAGCAGGAAGGCACAACTGCACTATTTCCATTTAAACGCTTATCTCACTCTTTTATCGTCGCAGGCCATGGGTGTAATTTTGATCCAGAAAAAGAAAAAAAATCAAATCAAAATATTCGACAACTTATTTTTGACTTAAAAAATCGAGTTATGAGCTACGTTGATGCATCAAATAAAAAGGCGGAAAATAAGGCTCGGCATTATATTACTGCATTAGACTCCCAACTTGAGATATGCAATAGGACAGACGAATTTATTGATAAATTGTGTCAGCCTTTCCCCTCGGGCCGAATTAAAAATAAAAATAATGAATAAGCCATAACCAGGCGCTGCACTTGACGCCGAGAACGTCTTTTGCCTTATCGGGCACACTCTTTGGCGGCGCAAGTGAGCTTTTTCGTTCGCATTAAAAAATACCCCTTGTTTATTACCTTATTTGGTAATATTATAACTCCATGGAATAT
>CAZKUQ010000300.1:0-1745 GCA_964555965.1 uncultured Coxiellaceae bacterium | reverse complement strand
GAATCTTTGTTAACCGCTCTCAAATAACTTCAGCATAAGTGCCTGATTGATTGCTAATTGCTGTAAGCATAAATCCTAATTCCTTAGCCCGTATAGTTAAATTTTTTACTATACGTTCTCGATATTGCTTTTCATAATAATCTTGTCCGGTTTCAATATATTCAACACCATTTTTAAGCATATTGTAAATAATTACTGCCAATTTATGTGCTGTTGCTGTAATAGCTTTAGGCGCGCCTAATCGCGATTTTAAGCGTCGCAAGAAAGCACCTAATGCACTATCGCTGCGATGTAAAGTGCTAGCTGCTATACGTAAAGCAGATGCAGCATAATTTGCCGTCCGTTTACTTTTTCCACTAAGTCGTTTCCCTCCAGAAATTTTACTGCCTGGACAAAGTCCTAGCCAGGAAGCAAATTGCTTACTGCTTTTCCATTGATTCATGTCAAGACCTATTTCAGCAATAATCTTGAGAGCGCTATAAGCTTCTATTCCAGGAATAGCTGTCAGATCTACGCCTGTTATGCCAATAAGATATGCTTTCAAATTAAATAATGGGGCATTTTTGTCTTTTGTTCTGCGTTTTAAAGAACGGGGGGCCAAGTCTTCTTTTGCAATCTCTTCTCGATGTTCGAACTGAGATAATTGTTTTTCTATTTCGATATCACAAATATCCAATTGTTTTTGATAAGTATCGTAGAGTTCTAAAGCTTGTTTTAATACAAATACATGTTCGTCACGATAATGCCCAGTTAATGATTTTTCTATAGTTTCTAAAGTATTTTTACAACGACGATCACGATAGGTAGCTAATAATTTTGGATCACGCTCTCCTGCAACTATTGCTCGGATAATTCTCATTCCTGTTTCGCCTGTGATGTCATTAATGACATTATGTAATTGCAAATTCATTTGACACAATGCTTTTTGCATATGTTGAATATGAGAAGCCCCATGTTGGATTAACATACCTCTCTGGCGCATATATACCCGTAAGGCACAAACTTGTTCGTTAGGCCGAAATGCTCCGTTTAAAAGACCATAGGTATGTAGTTGTTGCAGCCATTGACAATCTAATACGTCTGTTTTACGACCACTCACGTTTTTAACATGGCGAGCATCCACAAGTTTCACTTCAAAACCTCGAGATTCTAATAATTCATATAAAGGAATCCAATAAACTCCGGTTGATTCCATCGCAACAGTTTCTATTCCGCATCTCTCCAGCCAATCTGCCAATGCATATAGATCCGTGGTAAAACTTTTAAATTCTTTCACACTAACTTCATCATAGCCTTCAGAAATGGCTACAAAATGCGATTTTGATCCTATATCAATTCCAGCAGCCATTCTATTAATATGCTCTAAATGCTTTGGTAACTTAGTGGGTGACTGAACGTTTTTTTTCTTTGACTTATATTGCTCGTTTTGTATATCTTTACGCATATCATTTTTTCCTATATAGGGTTAAAAGTGATATGTTCGTGGAGCAGGGGTTGAATAAGCAGCTATCTCTCAAACGGGATAGTGCAAACGCACTTCACCAATGATACTGTCGCAAACCCCTGTAACCACACTTTAAATCAGGCACTAAGCACTAATATGTAACCGGCTTTCTCAACACGAACATACCGCCGGCAATGATATTAAAAAAAGTTATTTTTCGATACTTGACACGCAGTGGCTAGGCCACTTTAAATGGACTTGCTTTCGGTGACAAAGGATATCTTGGGAAGAAATTATTTGA
>CAZKUQ010000299.1:0-1773 GCA_964555965.1 uncultured Coxiellaceae bacterium | reverse complement strand
CATGTATTAGTGCGCCTGTGTGTTCCCGTAGATCGCGTATTGAAAAAGTCTCCATAGCTCACCTCTATTTTTAATTTGTGCCATCAAATGATAGCACATATTAAAATATCTAAATATGTCAATTGTTATCAAGGGTGCGTTAACAGCTATTGTAAACTTATCTAAACTTAGCTAAACTTCAGCCGTTCCCGCTAAGACGTAACCACTAGCTTTCTCAGCCATACCTGTCGTAAACTTTCCCCTATTTTTACATTTAATAGGGAAATTAAATAGACATGTTGCGAAAAAATCTCTCCGCCCCTGGATTATTTTCTGTAGTCAAAAAAAGTTTTGAAAAAATACCAGACTTATGTGTCAAAAGAAGCAATATTTCGTTACCAGATTGCTTAATGTCAGGACTGGCGATCTTCAGTCTAAAAATTCCTTCTTTACTGCAATTTGATCATGACAGAGAAGAAGCACTTATTCGACACAATCTAAAAAATCTTTTTCAAATTAACCAAGCGCCAAGCGATACTTACCTCAGAGAACGGCTTGATGTCATAGATCCTGTTTTGATTCGAAAACCATTTAAGAAAGTATTTGCAGAATTACAGCGAGGAAATGCGTTAGAACAATTTAGCTACATAGATGGGCATTATCTATTATCTTTAGATGGAACGGGTTATTTTAGTTCTACAAAGGTTCACTGCGCATCATGTTGTGTCAAAAAATATAGCCATACGGGTGAAATTTTATCTTATTATCACAATATGCTTGGCGGAGTTTTAATTAACCCTGATTTTAAAGAAGTTATTCCATTGCCGCCTGAACCCATTGTGCAACAAGATGGTAATATTAAAAATGATTGTGAGCAAAATGCTTCAAAAAGGATACTAGAAAATATAAGACGCGAACACCCACATTTAAAATTGATCGTGGTTGAAGATGCGTTATATGCAACTGGGCCTCATGTTAGAACGCTGCAACAACACAAAATGAAATTTATTATTGGCTGTCAAAAAGCATATGGTTATTTATTTGAAAATAGCCATGACCTTGTCACAGAACACGAAATAATTGATGACAATAAAGTAAGACATATTTTTAAATTCGCCAATAAAGTGCAACTCAATGGAAGTCATCCTGATATTGAAATTAACGTGCTTGATTACCATGAAATAAGTCTAAATGGAAAAGAGCGGCATTTTAGATGGATCACTGATTTACCAATAACAAAAACATCCGCATTTAAAATCATGAAAGGAGGACGTGCACGCTGGAAAATAGAGAATG
Organism: uncultured Coxiellaceae bacterium; assembly: GCA_964555965.1. Classification (GTDB taxonomy): domain Bacteria; phylum Pseudomonadota; class Gammaproteobacteria; order DSM-16500; family DSM-16500; genus Aquicella. The sequence goes on along the minus strand of CAZKUQ010000299.1, from coordinate 498 downwards.
AAACGTTTAATACCCTAAAAAATCAAGGTTATCATTTCGAACATAACTATGGTCATGGAGATAAAAATTTAACAACGGTGTTTGCCTATTTAATGATGTTGGCATTTCTCATTGATCAAGTGCAGCAATTATGCTGTAAATTATTTAAAGCCGCGCTCGAATTTTCAAAAACCAAGATACGATTTTGGCAAAAAATTCGAGGTTATTTTACTCTTTATTATCTAGATTCATGGGAACAATTATATGATGCAATTGCGCATCAGAAAGGAAATGTCCTGAACACATCATGAATTTCATCGCCAAAATATATTTGGCAATCGTGTTTGTAATATGAAAAACTGTGGGTTTAGGGGAAAATTTATTAAGTTACGAAGGCAGTTATGAGTGTCGTTGTAGTGTATCGCCTAATATTTTTCGCCTAATGAAAAATTAGCAATAAAGGTTTTGGCTCGTCTTAGCGGGAACGGCTGGTGTTTCCCATGCCTGCATATTGATTCT
>CAZKUQ010000298.1:0-1778 GCA_964555965.1 uncultured Coxiellaceae bacterium | reverse complement strand
TAAATAATTCACCTGCAAATTTACAATGGGACAATGCACACAACGCATCATAATGGAGTAAACATCATCGCTATCTATTTCAAGATCACTCAATTGCCCTCCAGCAGCTGTCACTTGCTGACAAGCACCAGAAAACCATAAGCTATAATCTAATTCATGACTCAAATCACGAAGCACGCCACCACCCTCTGCTTTCTTTGCAGAATAACACTGTCGATAATCACGATCTTTTCTCCAGGTTGGTAAATATTGTCCGACATAGGCAGAAAAAGTTAACAATCGTTGGCCGGTAATAAATTGCTTAGCTTGTAACAATAAATCGTGGAAACGTAAATTATAAGCAACGAGTATTTTTTTAATATTATGCTTAGGCAATAATGCCTCTTGTGCAAAGAGGGGTTTTTCTATTAAAACGATACCCTCATAGCGGCAATCAATTAAATCAATTAAAGTTTGATAATGTAAATGTGTCGCATTAGCAATAATAACATAATCAAAGTGCTGTGCTTGGCAGGCCGCCATTATACTTGAGTAACAAGACCGTTCTGCAACCTGCTGCGAAGTCACAAGACTCACGGTATTACCCAACTCTTCTAGTACTTGCACATGACGTGTGCCAATGGAGCCATATCCAACAACTAAGCACTGCATCAAGCGCATCCTAAAACAACACTACTTGGAATTTTAATTAATTTTTGTTGTAAATTTTCTGCAACAGGCAACAGCATGCGCGGGCAATTACGATACATAGGCAAGGTATGCAACAAATTCCAAATGGGCCTCGACATGATATTATTTTCATTGAGTGCCATTAAGAGCGCATCACGCTCATCGACTGTCGCACACTCAACAAACAATGCATTCAACCAATAATTACTTTTGGCGTAAGGCGGCTCTTCAATAAAACGGGCGGCGGGGTGATTTAAAAAATGATCACGATATTGCTTAGCCAATAGATGCTTAGCGTTTAGGAAATGTGGCAGCTGTTCTAGCTGAGCACAGCCTAATGCGGCATTGAGATTGGGTAAACGGTAATTGTATCCAACCTCATCGTGCTCAAATAACCAGGCGTGGGGTAATTTTGCGGTCGTTGTAATGTGTTTTGCACGTTTTGCTATTTTTTCGTCATTAGTTAAAATGGCGCCACCGCCACCTGTGGTAATAATTTTGTTACCATTAAAACTTAGCGCTCCAACGAGTCCACGATGACCGACATGGGTGCCTTTGTAATAAGAGCCCAAGGCTTCTGCAGCATCTTCAACTAAAACGAGATGATATTTTTGACATAATTCAACCAAGGGATCCAAATCAACTGGATGCCCTAAAGTGTGCATGGCGCATAATGCACGAATGGGGCGACCTGTTAATTTGTTTATGGAAAGTTTATTCTTTTGCTCTGTGATATCTTGAAGATAATACTCTAAACGCTCGATATCAATTCCGAGAAATTGTGATTCCGCATCAATAAAATGAGGAATGGCACCACAATAGGAAAGTGCATTAGCAGTTGCCACAAAAGTTAAAGCTGGCATCAATACTTCATCGCCCGTTGTCACTCCTGCTAACATATAACAAATGTGCAACGCGGCCGTGCCATTAACTGCAGCAATAGCATATCGAGCGCCCGTGTATGATGACAAATCTTTTTCAAATTTATCAACAAACTTACCAACGGATGATACCCAACCGGTATCTAAACATTCTTTGACATACTGCCATTCATTGCCGCCAAAATGAGGCTCATGTAAAGCAATGAAATTCTTTGGGCTGGAAAGTGC
>CAZKUQ010000297.1:0-1783 GCA_964555965.1 uncultured Coxiellaceae bacterium | reverse complement strand
TTCATTCGGTTGATTATTGGCAAACATATCATTTGTGATGGCAGCAACAAGCGGATCAAAATTAAATTTGCATGGTTTATTTTCTGCACCATTCGGAAATTGTTCATCGTATTGTTTTAATGCTTCCTTTCTTCCATCTGTGATTTGATCGAAATAAGTTTTCATCATTTGCAACATATCGGTATCTTCTGCACCTAATGCGGCTTGATAAGGTGATGCATAAATGGTTCGACCAGAATAATCTTTCGCTTTTGCTTTACGAAATAATAACGCAGGATGTTTATGTTTATTTAAGATATCAATGACCGCTTGTTTTTCACCTTTTAATACATGTTCAAGTAATTTAGCTGCTGCTTTATCTGCTAATTCGGTTAGCGATGGCTGAAAAAGTTTATGCAATGTTGTGCATGTATTCGATAGCGCACCAATGACTTGTGTTATTTCATTTTCTTTAAAAAATGAAGTAATCGATACCGATTCTGTTTTACCTTTTGGAATGAGTAATAAATCGTTTGGTAAGTCTAATAAGGAAATATTTTTTCTGCTTTTTGTCATGGAGATGTCTTGTTTGTGCGTATTGGAATGATAATTGTGCGTAAATTTAGCATATTCTATAATTTATTAAAACAAATGACGTAAGTTTGGAAAGAAGTCTAATTATAGTTGTCAAAATATCCCAATAAATTTCGGAAAAAATATTTGGTTTAGCATTGCCTTGGGATGAACTTCTCAATCGACTTTATGCTGACGAAATTTTATCGAAGCTCTAGACTTGTTTAATTAAAGTCAGTATATTAGCGACTCCAGTTCTGTAATAAATCACACCAGACTCTAGACATTTGTCACATACTCATTTAGTGTGTGCGGCTGACGCGAGTCAATTTATTTTATTGGAATTTAATTTATAATTAAGGAGAACATCAATGTCTTTCTATCGCTCTATTTTAGCTGCAGTAGCAGCAGTTGTTATTGCAAGTCCAGTGTTTGCTGATGATACATCAAACAGTATGACCCAAGGTACAACTGATAGCTCCATGCAAACCAGTTCTACTGATCAGCAAGGTATGTCTACTGAAAAAGTCAATATCAATAAAGCAACTGCAAAAGACCTCATGAAAGTGAAAGGTCTCAATGCTTCCAAAGCAAGAGCAATCGTTGCCTATCGCAAAAAACATGGCGATTTCAAAACAACTGATGATCTTGCCAACGTTAAAGGTTTCAAAAAAATGAACCCACAAACGATGAAAGAAATCACTGATCAATTAACAGTTGAATAAACTGACTAGAGGGGAGCCTGTCGTCAAATTAAGATTTTGATTAAAGACAAGGCAAAAATGGCGAGAAAAGCGGATCTTACATAAAAAGGTAAACTTGTCCCGGAATGTTTTAATCCGGGATGAACATTTTCGAGACATTTTTAATGCAGTGCTTAACAAAAAGACAATTTGACGACAGGCTTCAACTGGACTTTGGCCATTTTTGAAACCTGCTTGATAATGCTGTCATCCTAAGAGCGTTTTTTGCTCGAAGAATCTCCTTGTGTACATCTGGAGATCCTTCGCCCTTTCGACCCTTCGACAAGCTCAGGGCTCAGGCTCCGCTGCTCGAAGCTAATGCGCCTCGAACTAAAACAAAATACTTGGTTTGGAAAGAAGTCTAATGATGTATCTTGGCATAAGATTTTTGGTTTTTTCTGGATAACTATCAATGAGCCAGACTTGTGAAAAATCGAGAATGTTCAATAAACTGTGTCATAAGAATTGTGTCATTCCCGCGAAAGCGG
>CAZKUQ010000296.1:0-1785 GCA_964555965.1 uncultured Coxiellaceae bacterium | reverse complement strand
GCTACACGCACTGTTGATGTCGATGCATTTTGCTCATGATCGGCGTGTAAAGTGAAAATACAGTCTAAAGCGCGGACTAAAACAGGATTCGGTGTGAATTCTTCGCAGGGGGTTGCAAACATCATGTGAAGAAAATTTTCTGCATAGGACATATGATTTTGCGGCGGCATAAAAGGTTGCCCGATGGAATACTTGTAGCACATCGCTGCTATGGTCGGCATTTTGGCAATTAAACGCAGTGCAGAAATAGCACGATGTTCGGGATTTTTAATATCTAGGGTATCGTGATAAAAGGCGGAAAGTGCTCCAACTACCCCAACCATTACAGCCATAGGATGCGCATCTCGGCGGAATCCGTTGAAAAAATTGCGCATTTGTTCATGCACCATAGTATGTCGATTAATAGCCTTGCAGAAATCAGTATATTGCTTCGTATCGGGTAATTCGCCATTGAGCAATAAATAGCATACTTCAAGGAAATTAGACTGCATGGCAAGTTGGTCAATAGGATATCCACGATAAAGTAAAATACCCTGATCACCGTCAATATAAGTAATTTTGGACTCACATGCCGCTGTAGAGAGAAAACCTGGATCGTACGTAAAATAACCATTTTTGACCAATGAACTCACATCTATCACTTCGGGGCCGAGCGTGCCTGTGATGACATCTAACTCAATGGTTTTGTTTTCAATATCCAGTTTTGCTTGCTTGTCCGCCATATCAGGTTTTCTCCACGTTAGAGTGGCCTCAACTATAAGAAGTCACATCTGTCTTGTCAAATAGCTACTGTTTGCTTTGATTTCTTTTGATCGTTATAATTTTCTTGATCTTAATCGTTTACACAGAATAGAGGAAACCATTACCCAGTGAACAATCAAAGACCTAAAAACCTTAATCTTTTTACTATTCGTCAACCTTTACCTGCTATTGTCTCCATCTTGCATCGCATTTCCGGGTTGATTTTATTTTTACTGCTCCCGTTTTTGTTATGGGGATTTAATTTATCAGTCTCTTCACAGCAAAGTTTTGATGATTTGCAGCAAGTTTTAGCTATTCCCTGGATTAAATTTATTATATGGTGTTGTCTGTCTGCTTTTATATATCACTTAATGGCTGGTATACGGCATTTATTAATGGATATTGGCATAGGTGAAGAACTAAAAAGTGGCAGATTATCCGCGGCGTTAACAATTTTAATTACTCTATTATTAATCATTTTAACAGGCATTTGGCTATGGTGAAATCAGTGCTCGGCGTGAATCACCAAGGACTTCGTGATTGGCTGATTCAACGCATTTCGGCGCTTTTTATGGCGATATATGTGATTGGATTGCTTATCTTTTTGATGATGCATCCCAATCTATCTTATTATGAATGGCAAGGTTTATTTGCCCAATGGTGGATGAAAATAACAACGCTCTTGTTAGCTTTATTATTGTTGTTTCACGCTTGGATAGGTATTTGGACAATAGTGACTGACTATGTCACTTGTTCCGTTGCCCGTCTTGTTTTGCATACAGTTGTTTTGTTAGCGTTGGTTAGCTTTTTTTTCGCTGCGCTATTGATTTTGTGGGGTATTTAATTCATGAACATAGCTGCAAATTTAGCTACACATACCTTTGATGCAGTGATTGTGGGCGGCGGTGGTGCTGGATTGCGGGCATCAATTGAGCTCGCACAATCAGGTTTAGATGTGGCGGTTATTTCTAAAGTATTTCCGACGCGTTCACATACCGTTTCAGCGCAGGGTGGTGTTAATGCTGCACTAGGCAACACGGATGG
>CAZKUQ010000295.1:0-1788 GCA_964555965.1 uncultured Coxiellaceae bacterium | reverse complement strand
AATATTCACACCCAATTGTTCTGCCTGTTGCGCCAACCATCGAGTGAATTGGCCGAGGCTGATAATGTAGTTGCCGTGATTATTCATTTGCGGCGGCGTTGGCAAATGCCAAGATTTTTTTTCGGTGAGTAATAAAAATTGATCTTGTGTGACAGGAGTGTGTAAAGGTGGATTGAGGTTTTGCCAATTTGGTAACAATTCATTGAGTGCACGTGGTTCGAGTACTGCGCCAGAAAGAATATGCGCGCCAACAGACTCCGCTTTATCAATCACACAAATATTAAGCGGGAAATTTTCTTTTGTACTCAATTGTGCAAGACGAATACTTGCGGCGAGTCCAGCAGGCCCTGCACCAACAATAACAACATCAAAATCCATTGTTTCACGAGTCATACGTCACCTATTTAAAGAATTGTGTCATTCCCGCGAAAGCGGGAATCTAGCAAATAGATCCCCGCTTTAGGTGTATTAATACATTTCAAATGCGACAGCAGTTGCTTCGCCACCACCAATACAAAGTGAAGCGATTCCGCGTTTTAAATTATTTTGCTGCAGTGCGGAAAGTAGTGTCACGATAATTCTTGCGCCAGTTGCGCCAATGGGATGTCCTAACGCGCAAGCGCCACCATGAATATTAACTTTTTCTCGAGGAATTTTGAGATCGTGCATGAATGCTAATGTGACAACAGCAAATGCTTCATTTACCTCAAATAAATCGACATCTTCAACTGTCCAATTTAATTTTTGTAATAATTTTTTGGTAGCATCAATGGGCGCAGTCGTAAATTCTGCTGGTGCTTTTGAAGTGGCACTGTGTCCGACTATCTTTGCGATGGGCTCTAATCCACGTCGTTTTGCTTCTGACTCTCGCATTAATAATAAAGCAGCTGCACCATCAGCAATCGAACTAGAATTGCCAGCAGTAACCGTTCCATCTTGCATAAATGCAGGTGAAAGTTTAGGAATTTTTTCTGGATTAACACTGAATGGATGTTCATCTTGATCAATGATTTGTTCACCTTGTTTTGTTTGCAGAGTTAACGGAACAATTTCAGGCGCAAATAAATGGTCGCGTGTGGCATATTGTGCCCGCTCAAAAGAGCTCATGGCAAAATCATCTTGCTGCTTTCGTGAAAAGCCATATTTTTTGACGCATTGCTCAGCAAAATAACCCATCGGACGGCCTTTATCATAAGCATCCTCGAGACCATCTAACATCATGTGATCAAAAATTTCATTATGGCCTAAGCGATAACCTTGACGTGCTTTGAGTAATAAATAAGGCGCATTGGTCATGCTTTCCATACCGCCTGCAACGATGACATCATTAGAGCCAGTGATGAGCATGTCATGTGCAAACATCACGGATTTCATTGCCGAGCCGCACACTTTATTGATAGTCGTGCAAGGTGTGGTATTTGGAATATTGGCATTGAGTGCCGCTTGACGCGCCGGTGCCTGGCCTTGACCTGCTGGCAAAACACAGCCCATTAATACTTCATGCACATCACTCGCCGCGATTTTTGCACGTTCAACCACTGCTTTGATGACATGAGAACCAAGTTGATGGCCTGAAAAATCTTTTAAACTTCCTAATAAATTACCAATAGGGGTTCTTGCAAAACTAACAATAACAACGGGATCCGTTTGCATATTTTTATTATTCCTAAGCTTATTTTAAAAGGTGATTAGTCTAGCTGAATTACAGGCAATTCAAAAGCAGCGCGAAATAATTTGTTCCGATCGATTATTCTTTTGCCTCAGATAAAACTGCTCCTGCGATCGTCT
>CAZKUQ010000294.1:0-1789 GCA_964555965.1 uncultured Coxiellaceae bacterium | reverse complement strand
CTATACCCGTAGCGTATCATTTTTAGGTGGAAATTTTACGCAAGTTCAAATTCATCACTCATGATGGATGCTAGCTCATCCCAATAAGAACCAATGTTTTTGAAAAAGTTAATACTCGCTTTTCTAAAATCATCCAGTTTTTCATAATACTTGTTGTACAAAACTTTTTTTCTAAAAAATTTCCATAATCGTTCAATCAGATTTAGGTTCAGTGAATAGCTCGGTAAAAAAACTAACTGGATTTTAGAGCTCTCTAAAAATTCTTTAACCTTCCATGAGTAATGATATTTCGCATTATCAAGAATAACTAATATAGATTCCGCTGATTTATATCTATTCTCAATTGCTCCTAATAATTGAATCGTTGAGTCATCATCTACCGTCTCTGATTCAATAATTGTTACTTCAAGTGTTTCAGCATTCATTGCACCATGTAGATTAAGTCGTTCACGACCACTACTAGTTTGAATCTCACGCTTTTCACCACGCTTAATCCAACCATATGCTGCCATTGTATTATGTTGTGGGTGTACAGCATCCAAAAATAAAACTTCTGTATTATTAGCCTTATTTCGCATGAATTCATCATACTGTTCTGCAAATAATTCTTGTGCAACAGGATCAGGATTGCCAGGCACTAATTTTGGTTTCTTATATTCATATCCCAACCGATGAAGAAGATCTCGCATACCGCTTAAGCTGTAGGTAACTTGAAATTTTTTCTCAACAAATTCAATCACTGATTGCGTTGTTAAATGTATGCTGCTATTTAACTCTTGGCATAAGAATTCAATGTGCTGAACAGACAAAAGGGGCTGGCTACCTTTGTAATCCACTTTAAGGAGTTCAAAAAGACCACCTTTTTGATATTTTTTTACGTAACATCTTAATGTTTCATCATCAATTAACAACGCATCTTTAACTTCCTCTAGACTCCAACCACTGCCAAGCAAAATAATAGCATTTATTTTATATGCTGAGCGTTTATAGTGCTCGGATTTATGTGCGCGCCTTAACGTTGTCAGATCATCCTTGTTTAGTTTGAATCCCTTCATGATGTTTTACTACCCATTCAAAATAATACGTATTCTGCCACACCTAAAAATGATACGCTACGGGTATAGTTAGGAAAAAACGCTTGCTTAGCCCTGCTGCCCAGCTTGCAGGCCGCTTGATCTTGATGCATTTTTTTCATAAGTTAAAATTAGGAACGATGCTATCGCCAGCACGACATATGATAAGCCCAAGATTAGCATTGTTTTTGATGGTAACATGATGAAAATTGAACTAACCAAAAACGCGCATCCTATCTGAACCAATCCATAAACAGCGGCAACATTACCAACTTTCGCATCAAACAAACTAAATGCTGCAGAATATGCATTTGAATAAATAAAGCCCGTACCAAATACGAATAAAAACAATCCTAACATCAATGAATATATGTTGAGCATATCAAGTAACGCCGCACAGATTAGCAGAACGCCAGCCAGAAGGAATGAAGCTGACCCTAGCATCATATTATTTACTAAACCACACTTAGTTACTATTTTACCGTTTACCTTATAGCCCATAATTTGCACCAATGCTATTAGAACCGATAATAGCCCAAACTCGAAAGAATTGAAATGCAGTTGATTTTGGATAATGAACGGTCCAAGAATAGCGTACGCCAACATGCCGCCAAACGCCAAACCAGCAAGCAATGTATTCATAATAAATTTGCTATTAAATAAGACCTTTAAATAATGATTTATCTCATATTTCAAACTTAGTTTCTCGTGCTGCT
>CAZKUQ010000293.1:0-1802 GCA_964555965.1 uncultured Coxiellaceae bacterium | reverse complement strand
ATCACCGCCACGTGTTTTCCGCGAAAATTTCCGCGAATTTCAAACGCATTTTTCATATTTTCATGGCGCAAATCTGCCTCTAAACTGCTTTGAGCAAGGGTATGTTTGATGCGTTTTGTTTCCCATAAATCAATCGGAATTTGCAATTTTTTGGCGATCGGCCGAGCGATTTCTAACGCTTGATTAAAGCCTCTTTCGCGTAATCGTTTGGGGTGTAAAGGGATTGGAATGATGAGTTCCGGCAGCGGTTTTTCGCGGTACCAATCGTCTAAAATGCGCTGTAAAAAGAGTTCACCAAGCGCTTTCGCATGTGATAATTCGCCATGAAATTTGAGCTTTTTTATCACGCCAACAATAGGTTTTTCGTAAGAAAAAAGTGCAAAAGTGGCATCAAATGGCGGTGGATTTTTTAAGCAAAAACCACAAATCAATGCCTCATTATTAGCGGAAAAAATTGGCTGCGCGCATTTAAAACACGATTGCGATAGAATAGGCAAATCGCGTTCGCAAGGCGCACAAATATTAAAAAATCGCTGCGTGCGAGCAGCACATAAGATGCAAATGGGTGATAGCAAAACCGGAAAAAAGCTCAAAAGCCCATCCCATAAATAACGAGAGTGTGACATGAGTCGTTTTAAAAACATTAATTGGTCTCCTGAAAAATATATTGAAACAGCAGTTGTTGCGCAGGAAACAGGCGATGCTATTTTCGATCGCTTGTCACTGATGACGATCAAGCCGCAAATCATTGTGGATTTGGGTTGTGGAGCAGGGACATCGCTTAGCAAATTGCGTATGCAATTTCCGGATGCGAAAGTAATTGCAATTGATAACAATCAAACAATGTTAGATTTTGTTGCGATGCAGAATGAGGGAGTTGAATGTATATATGCTAACGCAGAAAATATTTCATTACCAGACGCATCTGTTGATTTTATTCTCGCCCATTTTTTATTGCCGTGGCATGACAATTTAAAATCGCTTTTGCAAGAAGCTCATCGCGTATTACGTCCAAATGGTTTATTGATGTTGTCAGCATTAGGGCCAGATACTTTGCAGGAAGTTGATGAGAAAGCATCGATTCCAAATTTGATCGACATGCACGATTTAGGTGATGCACTCGTGCAAGAAGGATTTTCCGATCCGGTGATGGAAGTGAATCATTATCAGCTTGCTTATCGCGATAAATCGAATTTGTTTTATGAATTAAGTGCGAGTGGTTTGTGGTTATCAGATGAAACAATTAATTTATCGCCGAATGATAATGGAAAATATCAAGTGACAGTAGAAGCGATTATTGGTCATGCTTGGCGTAGTGATACTAAAAACAAATACGCACCAGATGGTTCAGTGCGTATTCCAGTGTCGGTGTTGAAAAGAGTTTAAGATTTGTTATAAACATGTTTTGATTGTGCCTGAAGCGTTTCATTATATTTTGGTAAAAATTCATCATAAGCTTTGCGAGCCTCAGGTACACTTGGATGATCATCTATCGTGAGCTCTGATAAAGGTTTTTGTTTTACTAAGGCTAATAATATTTCCAGACGTTTTATATTAAGTGATGTTAGTTTATCGGCCAATTTTATATTATTTTTTGTATGCTCATTTATGGTGGAAAAATATGTTGGCAACCATTCAATTATGCCTCGAATAGTTTTTGTATCATTAATAAGTATGCTTTGCTCAGCATCTTTTTCAAGCTTTTTGGGCTCATCTAAAGAATCTTTTTCTGGTACTGGTATTGAAGTCTGCTCTTGCTTATCTTGCTTATGATCATGGCTCTCATGAGGTTGACTCTTAAG
>CAZKUQ010000292.1:0-1820 GCA_964555965.1 uncultured Coxiellaceae bacterium | reverse complement strand
AGTCTTCCTTCAGGGACACTATATCATCCTAAATTCGGCAGTAGAAGTCACCCAACATCGAATTGATGCTGTTCTAGTCAGTTAAATTTGCCCAAATCTAGCCCATTACACTGGAGCAAGCAGAGCCAGCGGTGGCGATTTATTTCTATTTTTAAAAAATTTCCTAAATGCAGTTTCAATAATTTGTTTCAAAACAAGTGCTGGCGTCAACTGCTCTGCAGTCTGTTGCAGCGATTTAAAAAATGACGAAATGGTAGTCAATATTTTTGTTACTTTTTCTATTTTTGAATGTGTACTCGTGATTGTTAATGTTTTTTGTCTGCCATGTTCTGTAAGCTTACCAACAGCATGTAATAATAATGGTCGTGATGTTATTGCTTCTCGATGACTGTCTGGATTAACTAAGCGCGTATATATATTCCACCAATCATAAACAAGCGCAATAAATTTTCCGATTATCTTGCAACGTTTTAAATCATGTGTTGTAAATCCGCACCAACCCCATTGGTTTTTAAATTCGTCAAAATTATTTTCGCTATCCCCTCTGTCACGATAGTGTTGCGCAAGTGAACAAATTTCATTTTCCAAATTTGTCACTAACACAGAATATTCATAAGCAACAGTGTCATTATCAATTTGTGCAAAATCAAATTTGAGTTGCTTGAATTGATTTGACTTTCCTTCTTTTTTTAAAACGCCAACATCTTTATTATTAACTCTTCGACGTAAAATAATAACGCGTCGAGATGAACTCCAGCCGTATAGTTGAACCCTGTCTTCAACACCTTCATAACCATGGCCAGCTTTTTCCCATTTGAAATTATTCTCCATATTATGCTTAATTAATGCTTTTATCTTGCTGCTGCATTTTATTTTAAATAAGTATTTTAAATCGCGTGATTCTGATTCACGCATGATCTTTTCTGTTCCGTAGCTTATATCCCCACGGATAAACTGAGGCCAGTTTTCTCTGGGAATTGATTCAAGTAATTGCCATAAACATGACATTGAATAGCAACCTGAATTTTTTTTCCCATCCTGAACATCAACATTTAAAGCCATGCGAATATTTGCAATAAAATAACCATGATAAATATGTGCAGGACGTCCAGGTTTTTTAGGATTGTAACCAATCTCAGCTCCTTCCTGTTTCCCGTATAACGGTTTCACTGTTGCGTCTAAATCTAATATCCATGGAATGGTTAGCAATGGCTCATAACATTTTTTTAAATTATTTTCCAACCAGCATACGCCTTTTTGTTCATCCATATTTAATAATGATCGACGTATGACATCTTCGCTTACAATTTTTTCCATTCCTAATAATTCTGCATTAACTTTTTCACCACGTAATGCATTGATATGAGAATAACGGGTATGGCCAGATAATACCGATAACATCATGCTGCCCAAAATATCTCTTACGTTCGATGCATTATTGCTAGTAAATTTTAAGGGACACGTTTCAACCAGTTCATCAAATAATTGTGTGGTTTTTAGAAATTCAATAAAAAAGGGTAACTGGCCTAGCGGAGTAACAGCAGCTTCGGGATCCCATTCAACATGTAGTCGTCCACCATATGTATCAACAGGAAATCGGGTATGTTCGGTTATTTCTTTATTCTCTTTGCATTCACCCATTGGGTGAATGGGTTCAAATGGATGGCTCACGCTAAGTTCCTTACCTATCAACTTCTTAGCGCAAAAATAGCATACTTTTTAATTTTGAACTGCCGAATTTAGGTTAATCGCTTCTAAAAAATACTTTCCACGCTTTACAATACCGGGTTGCTATTCCACGAAACTGCTTCAATCGGCAA
>CAZKUQ010000291.1:0-1825 GCA_964555965.1 uncultured Coxiellaceae bacterium | reverse complement strand
GGGCCATCACCTGGGCGATGCCGTGGCCCATGGTGCCCGCGCCGAGGATCGCGATGTCGGTCATGCTGTCACTACTCCGGGCTACTCCCACGTTTGATAAAATTTATCTAGTGATTTCCCGGTTGATTCGGCCTCGATTTTTCTTTTTGCACATTTAAGAGGAAATTATCTACTGCGTTATCCCTATTCCTCTTCACCTTCATAAATATTTTAATTTCTTCCAACGGCGCTATCGCAATAATAATTGAAATCATTTGCCAGAAGGATAACGCACTAATCAAGGCAAAAGATAAACCACGCCCGATAGTTATATGGCTCTGATTTGTGACATATTTCCTTATTAACGGATCAAGCAATTGCACAAGTATAATCATTAGAATGATAACGGTTGCCAAAAACATTGGCCATAAATATTTACTAAACTTATCAATTACTTTGTCTCTCTCCTTTGAGTCGTTAGCCGCGCTTAATTCCGATTTTGCATTTGGATATAAAATTGCTAACCATGCACCCATTACGCCAAAAATTATAGCAGCTGTATTCCTTATTCCCTCATAAATCGGTTTTTGCGCACTAATAGGAACGTCTCGACCAAATAGAAAACCAAGCCCGAGTAATAAACAGGTGAAAATTATGGCGAATAATAATCTCAATCAATTTCCAATCTAGTGAGAATTTCTTGTTTATTGCGAATTAACTCGTTTAACAAGGCGTTGGTATTAACAATACCGGTTTCTCCTCGATTTATATTCAGATTAAAATCATCCCTTGCATAAGAATGACTAAGCCACAAGGTTGTACCATCACCTCTCAAATTGAATCCTATATCTTCCCAGCTAGATTGAAAGTCCGTCCGATAAGTATTTATAATGCCATTGAGAAGTTCAGGCGAACACGTAATAGGCATTTCATATCTGAAACGGATTTCATCTTGATTCGGAACTGTATGCCCAATTCCCAATAACGATAGTGCTTTCTCAAAAATGCTCCGCTCTTCAGGTGTATTCATCTTTATTTTCTTCTTGGTGATTATTTTACTTATTCTATTATGCTCTGCCAATATTCTTTCAATCTTACCGGCCTTTCTATAAATAGTAGCGGCAAACGATGGCTTATGGCTGGTGACCGGCCCGTCAGTGTTTTGCCTATAGCCCAAAATTTCAATGGGGTCGCTACCATCTAGCACCACCACATGTGATGAGCATGATTGCATGTACGAATTCATATATTTAATCATACATTTATTGCCAGTCAACGCCGTACCAAATTTGACATTTGCGTATACATTTTTTAAAGGTAAGAACCAAAAATATGAAGAAAATCCAGGAATATTTCCGGGAGGTAAATCAGACAAGGTAACCCGTGCGGTGCCTACATTGTCACTTAATGAAACAGAGGCAACCGCGCCATCTTGTGAGGGCATCTCATTCCAAAGAACTAATAGAAAACTACCATCAACACTGTTAAAATTCATATCAAAGCAATACGATGGCAGCATTTCTCCATCAGATCCAGCTTCAAACGTTTTTGTTTGTCCTAATGGCTTTTCATTGTCAATTGCCCATCTCTTAATATCTAGTAGTAAATCATTAATTCCGCAGAACGGTGGGTTTACTCCATTGCTATCGAAATAGCCGCATTCTTCAATTTTATAGAATGTAAGAACCGCTCTTTCAGGCATTGCTACCCCCCTTGAATACTGGCCTAAAGTTAATGCCCGATAAATAAAATATATTATTTATTAACATAGCACAATACAATACAAATGTCTATATATAAATTCATTCTCGCCAGTCTCTCTTGAATGTCAGACATTTAGTTGTAG
>CAZKUQ010000290.1:0-1844 GCA_964555965.1 uncultured Coxiellaceae bacterium | reverse complement strand
TGGCATTTAGTCGCTAAATATGATTTAAATTGGAAAGAAAATAAATCTGCGTTACGCAATGCAAATCAATATATTCCAAATTGGATTAGTTAATTTTGAAAGTAAGGATACAACATGGCTAAGTTATATTTTTATTATTCTGCAATGAATGCAGGAAAAAGCACAGTGCTATTGCAATCTGCTTATAATTATAATGAACGTGGTATGGAAACGATATTGTACACACCTGAAATTGATACACGTTATGGAAAAGGAAAAATATCATCACGCATCGGATTAACTTCTGAAGCGACTCCTTTTAATCAGCATTTTAATTTGTTTGAGCATACAAAAAAAATTTGTGCAGTAAATTCAAATATTAAATGTGTTTTGGTTGATGAAGCACAATTTTTAAATAAAGAACAAGTAGCACAGCTAACGGAAATTGTAGACAAAATAAATATACCCGTATTAGCGTATGGATTACGCAGTGATTTTCGCGGCGAACCATTTGATGGCAGCCAATATTTATTAGTATGGGCAGATAATTTAATCGAGATAAAAACAATTTGTTATTGCGGAAAAAAGGCCATTATGAACGCACGTATTGATGAACATGGACACATTATTAAAACCGGCGCGCAAATTCAAATTGGCGGCAATGAACGATATGTTGCGATGTGCCGAAAACATTTTAAAGAATCTGATTGATAATTTTAATATCAACTTGATTAGATCTTAAACCGAAAAGGAATTCATCAGATGATTAATAAATTTTTTATTTTATTTTTTTTACCGATTATTTTCTTATTGTCTGATCCGATTTTTGCAGCAGAAAATATTCCTATTGTTACTGCTCAACTTACCTTTGCACCGAATGTACCACCGCCTATTACCCGTAGTAAGCCGGTAATTTTGCGAGCTGATTTAACTTCAACTGTCGTCACGAATCCAATTAATTCACAGTATAAATATATTTTTTGGGGCTTTAATGATCACACTCCCGGTCCTTTTATCCGTGCACGTGAAGGCGATATTTTGGAAATACACTTAACGAACAAAGATACCTCTTCAGGAATGGCACATAACATTGATTTTCATTCAGCTACTGGTCCTGGTGGTGGAGGTCCGCTATTAACAGTACCAAAAGGAGTAACCAAAGTAGCGCGTTTAAAATTATTGCATCCTGGTCTATATATTTATCATTGCGCAGTTGCTCCTATTCCTATGCATGTTGCAAATGGAATGTATGGATTAATATTAGTAGAACCGGCAGGAGGTTTGCCAAAAGTCGATAAAGAATTTTATGTGATGCAAAGTGAGTTTTATGCTGCAGCTGAACCAAAATCCGATTCTGATATTATTCCCTTTTCATATTTGGATGGACTAAACGAACATCCACGTTTTGTAGTATTTAATGGACGCGTTGGATCAATGACTGATACTAATGCATTGCAAGCAAAAACCAGTGATAGAATACGAATTTATTTTGGTAATGCAGGGCCTAATTTAATTTCTTCTTTTCATGTCATTGGTGCCATCTTAGATAAAGTGTATCGAGAAGGTGATTTAATATCACCACCTGCAAGTAGTATTCAAACTACCTTAGTTCCAGCTGGTGGATCGACTGTTGTCGAAATCGAAACACCAGTACCAGGAAATTACGCATTTGTCGATCATTCAATTTTTCGTCTAGATAAAGGGGCGGTTGGTTTTATTAATGTTACAGGTGATAAGCGCCCTGATATTTATTTTTCAGAGGAAAAACCTTCATTATGTGAAGAATGTAAAGTGCATCCATAAAAGTTTACGAGAATGTTCAATAAACTGTGTCATAAGAATTGTGTCATTCCCGCGAAAGCGGG
>CAZKUQ010000289.1:0-1846 GCA_964555965.1 uncultured Coxiellaceae bacterium | reverse complement strand
ACGTACAATTATTTAGATTACCATCAGCTATTCCCGCCAACTTAATCAAGCCCCATCACTAGCCATTCCCACGTAATGATTTTCGTAAACTTTTCATATTTTTATTGATATTCTGTGTCACTTTAACAGTAGCTAACGGAATGCAAGTAAAATGGACACATCCAGGAAGTATCTCTCTGCCGCAGGACTATTAAGTGTTATACATGACTCGTTTAAGAAAATTGAGCCGTCACGCCAGCTTGCCAACCGGTCAAACCCTATTACATTAACAGATTGCCTGATGTCAGGATTAGCCGTGTTTGGATTGAAATTTCCTTCTTTGCTGAAATTTGATGAACGCAGAGATGAAGACAGAGTAAAATATAACTTGCGATCATTGTATCACGTCAAACAAACACCTTCTGATACTTACATGAGAGAACGCTGTGATGAGGTGGATCCGAGAGAAATACGAAAAGCTTATAAAAAAATATTTGCTTGCTTGCAAAGAGGTAAGGCATTAGAAGAATTCGAGTATCTAAACGGACACTATTTATTACCTGGTGATGGCACAGGATTTTTCGCATCCAATCATGTTCACTGTAAAAATTGCTGCGTTAAACATTATAAAAAATGCCACATAAAATTTATTTTGAATTTGCCCGAGAACATTGATTATTTTAAGAAGAATACATATTTACTCGTTAAAAACCCAAAGCTGTCTTGGGAAATGTATTATATTAATCACGATAAGCAGATTATAAGAGTTGATATAAATTCAGTGAGTGGCCTGCATGAAATCTTAGTAGATAAATCACGAAAACAGTTATCTCGCGATGAAAAATTACTCGCAAAAGAAATCATTAGTGTTTATTACAGAATAGAACATCCCGAAGAACAAGTGACCTATTACCACAATATGTTTTGCGCGGCCATTGTGCATCCAGATAAAAAAATAGTAATCCCATTAGCGCCAGAACCCATCATGAAAACGGATGGCGACACTAAGAACGATTGTGAGCGCAACGCATCTAAACGTTTATATGCGGATGCTAGACGCGAGCATCCACACTTAAAGCTGATTGTTGTAGAAGATAGTCTTGCCTCGAATGTACCTCATTTAACTGATTTGCAAGCTCTGAATATGCGATACATTGTCGGCGCAAAGCCTGGCGATCACAAATTTTTATTTGAGTTGGTTAAGCAATCAAAATGCGTTGAGTACAGCCATCAAACAGAGGATGAAGTAACGCACCGTTATCGTTATATCAATCAAGTTCAGCTTAACAATAGTCATCCTGATTTCAAGACAAATTTTGTAGAGTATTGGGAAACGGATAAAAATGGCGAAGTGCAGCATTTTAGCTGGGTCACTGATATTACTATTACTGATAAAAATGTGTATCACATTATGAGAGGAGGACGATCTAACTGGCGCATCGAAAATAACACGTTCAACACACTCAAGAATCAAGATTATCATTTTTCACATAACTTTGGTCATGGCTACCAAAATCTCAGCACCGTTTTTGGAATGCTGATGATGTTGGCTTTTTTTGTTGACCAAGCACAAGAGCTTTGTTGCCAATTATTTAAAAAAGCACGCGCTAAATTCAAATCTCGAACAAGCTTGTGGGATCAAATTCGCCGTTTGTTTATGGAATTTTTAATTGATAGTTGGGATGATTTATTAAATGTAATAGCAGGAAAACGGCAGGATGTTAAATTAAAACCTGATACATCATAGTGTGCTGCAGATTGAGTTTAAGTGAAAAACGTTGATCAATTCTTAGTGTAACCATGATGTGAATAACCCGCTTTTTGAGTTGGGCGGGATTGTATTGCCTTCAGTTAATTCGAGTGATTT
>CAZKUQ010000288.1:0-1860 GCA_964555965.1 uncultured Coxiellaceae bacterium | reverse complement strand
CCAATTTCAGTGCCGCCGCAATATTCAATGACTGGTTTATATCCTGCTAATGACATGAGATATAGCATATCTTCTGCATTGGAACATTCGCCTGTTGAGCTGAATAATTTAATGGATTCCCAATTTAAATTTTCCATGCAATGAGATTGTCTCCAGGTGGAAACAAGTGTTGGAACAACGCCTAACATCGTCACTTTTGCCTGTTCAACAAATTCACCGAAATTTTTATCTTTAGGTGCATCTGTATAAAGAGCGATAGTAGCTTGATTAATGAATGTTGCAAAAATGAGCCATGGTCCCATCATCCAGCCAAGATTGGTTGGCCAGGCAAGAACATCTCCAGGTTTGATATTTTGATGCAAATAAGCATCACTTGCTACTTTGATTGGCGTCGTATGGTTCCATGGAATTGCTTTGGGATCAGCAGTGGTTCCCGATGAAAAAAGAATATTACAAGCAGTCATTGGCTCACAGGCAATCGATTCAAATTGATTATTTTTAGAGAGAAAAACATCCCATGCATGATCGCCGGCTTCAAGCTGAGTCATATTATTTTCATTTTCTGACAAAACAATGATATGTAACTTAGTCGATAATATTTTTTTTACCGAACATACTTTTTGATATAAAAATAATTTTTTACCTGCCCAGGTAGTTTCGTTTTGAGTAAATATTCCTTTTGCATTGGCAATTCTCAAACGTGTTGCCATTTCTTGACTAGAAAAACTATCTGGAATGGAAACAACAATGCCACCCATTTTGATAATCCCAAGATAAATAGCAACAGCATAGTGATTCATCGGCATCGCAATACCAATGGCATCACCTGGTTGATAACCACGATCAACTAAGCTATTTGCAATTTTGTTAGATAAATAATTAAGTTCTTGATAAGTGAGATGACAAATTTGTTGTGTGTGATTTTGATAAATAATCGCGGTTGCATTGGGATGGGCATTAAAACAACTATCGGCAATATTCATTTTAGCGCCTGCAAACCATGTTGGTGATTCAAGACCACGTGATAAATCACAAATATGTTGATAATTATTTTTAAAAGTAATTTGCAGTTCTTTAGAAATCATTTCCCAAAAATCAGCATAGTGTTGCACAGTCCATTCATGAAATGTGGAGATTGTTTTACATTGTTTTGCAGTCATTAACTTAAAAAGATTAGAAGCTTGAATCGTGTCTTCTGTTGGGATCCATGCGGGCGCAGTTTCAGGATGTCTTATTCCTTCTGGATAAATGAGCGTATAAAAATATAAATGCAAAGCAAATGGTAATTGTTTTGTTAAAAATCGGCTTGAGATAATTTGCCAAGCATGTTCTGGATGAGAACATTTATTAATTTTATTATTAATATCAATAACTAATTGATGCGCAATCGCTGGTAGTAATCCAAATTTTGTTAACTCATTTTCACTAATGGCTAAGTGCATATGAAGATCCTTGCAGCTTGTTATCACCAAAAAAGATTAAATGTTATACTCGGCAGCATAACAAAACGGGAGACTAAACATATATGCAAAAAAAAGCCATCATTTTATTTTCCGGTGGATTGGATTCAACTACTTGTCTTGCTATCGCACAAAATCAAGGATTTGTTTGTTATACATTAAGTTTTATGTATGGTCAAAAACATCAGATTGAAATCGAAAATGCAAAATCGTTAGCAAAAAAATTTAATGTCATCGAACATAAAATTTTGCATTTGCCGCTTGATGAAATTAGTAATTCCTCTTTAACCGATATTCAAAAGATGGTTCCAAATTATACTGGAGATGGGGATATTCCAACTACCTATGTGCCAGCACGTAATACAATTTTCTTATCATTTGCATTAGCATGGGCTGAAGT
>CAZKUQ010000287.1:0-1872 GCA_964555965.1 uncultured Coxiellaceae bacterium | reverse complement strand
GATCAAAATTCTTGGGATCCACAACAGCTGCTTTAATATTAGTAAAAATTTTAAATTCATCTGCTGAACGCACGTCATAACCATAACTTGATAAACCATAAGAGATCAAACGCTCATTATTTTCAACTTTTATCTGCCTATCACTAAATGGCTTGATCATCTCATGCTCAAGCGCCATTTTCTTAATCCAGCGATCTGATTTTAAAGACATACTCCCCTCTCCCAAAAAAATCAATTTTCGTAATTCTAACCTATTCTTCTACCAAGTAAAAAGACTATTCATAGTAATAGCATAATTAATAAAAAACATTTATAATGTCTCCTCAAAGAACTAAAGTTTATGGTTAAGAAAAGTTTATTTATAAGTATTATAAGCGTGGGGTTGGTTTTTTTAATAAGCACCACATCTCATGCCGCAGCTAAGATCCTTAAATTCGCCACGGCGATATCCCCGCCTTTTACTATATTGAATGCCAATCAAGAATTACAAGGATTTGATATTGATATTGCTAAAGCTCTATGTGAAAAAATGCAGGTCCAATGCACTTTCAACAATAACCATTTTAGCAATATGATTCTGTCTCTAAAAACCAATAAATATGACGCCTGGATTAATGCTATTAGCATTGACGAATATCACCAAAAAGACGTTTCTTTTAGCAAACCATACTTTTCTAGCAGCATACAATTAATGGCGACCAAAGATACCACATTCAATGCCGCTCCAGTCGAAATTAAGGGAAAAACTATTGGAGCTGAAGAAAACTCTTGCTTTATACATCATCTAAAAAATGCATACGGTGACACCATAAAAATTAGAACATTTCCCACAGAAAGCGATGCCTATATTGCATTAGAAAAGAGCTCAATCGATGCCGTTATTGGCGATTCCACAGCGCTAATGCATTGGCGTTCAAAACAAAAAGATCCTAAAAAATACCGTTTAATTGGCTTACCAGCAAAATACTCAAATTTAGTATGGCACAAATATGGAATCGCCATAGCAAAAGATAACGTTGAGCTTATGAAAAAGCTCAATGATGCCATCAACCAAATAAAATCTGACGGCACGCTTAGGGAACTAGTAAAAAAATATTTCGGAAACTAGTTAGCTTTTTTATATACTAACAGAAGGCTCTTGATCAAATGGTTTTGCTAGTGTTTTTAGCCGCAACTTAAGCCCACCGCCCACTGAAAAACAATTTTGAGCTTTAGCAGCGGAAGAAATAGCAGGATTAGCACTAGATTTTAGATTCCTACGACCGCACGCATACATCCTAAGAGCAGCTTGCGGTGAATGAGATAAATCACTTTTCAAAATCCATGTTTTCATTTTAGTCTCCAGTCCTTTGGTAAAATGACGCGATAAATCACCCCTTAAAACATTCCATGTTTTCATTGCAGTCTCCAGTCCTTGAAGGAATTATGATTATACGCTAATAAAAATTCAATGGTCAAAAAAATTTAATTCCATCTTTATAAGCAAAGTTACTAACCACAATTTTATAAAAATATACTTATAAATCAATGAATAACATATTCTCACTATCTTAAAAACCACTAATTTTGCTTTTCATAGTATATTACATGGCATGGATTCAACATGATGCTGATGCTTAGCTGTAGGTATTTTATCCGATATCTCATCTGGTAATTTTCTGCCGTGATCATGCAATTTTGCTTCTAGCTCTGAAAAATCCGCTTCATCTTTTGATTATCAGGAAAGGCTTTTTTTAATTCTTCAATTTGTTTTTTTGCAACGTCAGGAATTTCGATTGTTTCGGCGGATATTATTGAGCTTTCTTGCTGTTTTATTGATCTTTCTATTGGGGATTGCGATCCAGAAGTCGAAGAGGACTCACTTTCAGAGGT
>CAZKUQ010000286.1:0-1873 GCA_964555965.1 uncultured Coxiellaceae bacterium | reverse complement strand
ATAATTTAAATTATACACTGATGGCGAATGACTTATTCCCATCCGTGCCAAGAACTATTTGCTTTGAAGATAAAATTAAAGATTTATTGAAAGATTTTGGTATCTTCTAAACATCACGTCATTGCCCTCCACCCCGGTATAAATGCCGGGGATTCCTACCGTGCATACGCCACTAGTGCGTGCGCTACCTCAGTGGGTTCCTGATTCATCGAGCGGCCTGACTGCACCATCTCTCCACAGGCTAACCGGGCAAGTCCTGCCCTTAAAATATTGATCGCACCGACATAATCCGCATTGTTTGTATAGCCGCAGTTCACGCATAAAAAAATTGCCTGCGTGGTACGATTCTTTGCATCAATATGACTACACTCCGGGCACGTTTGACTAGTGTGCTTCGCGGGCACAGCAATCACATCACCACCGAACCAGGCTTGTTTATATTCAAGCTGACGACGAAACTCATACCATCCCTGATCAAGAATAGATTTATTTAAGCCGCTTTTTGCTCTGACATTTTTACCCGGCAATGCAATTGTACCAACCGCACTCTTGCTCATATTCTTTACTTGCAAATCCTCAATACACACCAACGCGTGGTTTTTGCTGATGGTAGTGGTTGTTTGATGCAAATAATTACAACGAATATTAGCAATTTTATGATGCAGACGTCCGATTTGTTTTTGCGATTTTTTCCAATTATTACTAAATTTAACTTTCCTGCTCATCGTGCGCTGATAGGCAGCTAAACGACGTTGATGTTCTTTAAAACTATTAACTGATGGAAAAACCACACCATCTGAAAGCGTGGCAAATTGTGCGATACCTACATCGACCCCAACAGCAGTTAATGCTGGATGACACGGGTCAGCAACCTCACGTTCTGTTTGAATACTGACATACCATTTATCTGCCGTACGACTTACCGTAATATTGCTGATCTCTCCTGGTACTTCGCGACTATTGTGATAACGAATCCAACCAAGCTTCGGCAAAAAAATACGGCTATTTGCTTGATCAAGCTTCGCGCCTTGCGGAAATCGAAATGAATCGCGCAAGCCTCTGCGCTTAAACCGTGGAAAATCCGCGCGTTTAGCAAAGAAGTTTTGATAAGCACGCTCTAAATCTTTTAACGATTGTTGCAATACCTGAGAATGACATGCACGAAGCCACTCTGTTTCTGGATCATTGCGCCATAATGTGAGTTCTTTACAAAGACCCGCATAATTCAACTTCTTCTCACCTTGCTCATAACGTGTTTTTTGTAACGCTAGTGCTTTATTATAGACAAAACGACTCGAACCAGCGAAGCGATATAAATTTCGCACTTCGCTTCCCGTTAGCTTTAGTTGAAACTTAAATGCTTGCAGTCTTTTCATGACTGAAATATACTTTGGCCTATGAAAGAAATCAACAACATTCGCACTGGTAGACACTGCACGTTCAACATGCATGTTCATTTGGTCTTTGTAGCAAAATATCGAAAAAAAATATTTAATAAGGACGCCATAAATATTTTAAATATCATTTTTTCTGATGTGTGCCATAACTTTGAGGCAAGCTTGATAGAAATGGACGGTGAATGCGATCACGTCCATCTACTCATTGAATACCCACCTAAACTAGCTGTGTCAACGCTTGTGAATAGCTTGAAAGGTGTCTCTAGTAGATTGCTGCGGAAACATCTACCGTTGATAACCAAGCATTACTGGAAAGGCGTATTATGGTCGCCTAGTTATTTTGCCGCATCATGCGGTGGTGCACCAATTAATATCATTAAACAGTACATTCAACAACAAGCAACCCCAGATTAGTTAGAACCAAAAATCCTGGACGCCTACGGCGTCTACGCTATCCATCACCGCCCTGAAGGACG
>CAZKUQ010000285.1:0-1875 GCA_964555965.1 uncultured Coxiellaceae bacterium | reverse complement strand
GCGGCGGGGGAGGAGATCTCAGGAATGCAGTGCCTGCCAGGGCATATACCTGTCGCACCTGAAGATGCGACAGGTATTAGAGACGCGGGTAATAATAAGGCTGCGCTTTGCCCACCATTTGATGAAAATTTAATAAACAAAACAAAATAATTCTGAAACAAATATATACTATTTATGGCACGATCGCCATTCATGTTCTATACTGCACGACAGGCAGTATAATAAACATAATATTTAAGGAGCTCCCATGGTTGGCATTGTCTTCCGTGAACCGGTTTCGCCTCGCTATATTTATGTTGACCCCCAAACAAACACGGTGCATTTGATCATGCCTCTTGCGGGTGGAACGGATATTGGCACGGACAATACTTGCCAAACCGTTGGGTCAATGCAAGCTTTTTTTGGGCGAGGGGGGCATCCGGCAACAGCATTAAATGAATTAAAGCAATATCGTCGCGCATTGCAGTTTGATCTTTCACTACTACAAGAAGAAAATGACGTTAAAAGAAAAAAAGCAGAACGATTGCAGCAGATTGAACAATACATTCGTGCACTGGAAGTAGTGCAAGTTTCGGCTGTGTTGGACCCTCTCAGTCATGGATTGAGGTCTAAATACCCTGAACCGATAAAACCAATCTTGCATGCGCGATCCAATGTTTATAGTATGTTGCTCTGCCCGTCACATCCTGATTCTGATTATTATTTAACTTGTTCGATAAATCCAGTTTTTAGCGTAGATCGCAATGGCCCTCGCGTATTGTATCACGCATTAGATGCGGTTTGCGGTACGCTTCCTCAAGGCGCGACATTATCTCTACAAGAACGTTTAAAGGCGGCGGTAAGAGCCGCGCATAACCCACCTATTGATTTGGCCGCACTGCAACGTGATTTATCTCTACAAATGTACGCTTTGTTCGGTATCAAATCGTTTGATTTTACGCATGAAAACAGATCAGATAAAGAAATACGGGAGGGTAAAGCAGCTGTTCAAATTGATAAAGACTATCTTAAGATTATTTTGGGACAAGATGAGGATGAGGAGCCTTCATTTGATGAGTGTGTGGATACCCTATACAACTGTTGCGTGTCTGATTTATTGGCATTAACGATTCCCACTTCGCCTTTTGTTGTACCTGTTGGCGATCCTCGTAGGCAAGACAAGCTTTTGATTTTGACGCAATTTTTCTTAGCCCAAGTGAATATTTATTGTCATACTAATAATCTCAGTAAAATGAATTTTGGTGCAGTATTGGATGGCGATCGTGCTTTGAGTAGGCAATTAGCTGGGGTTTTGCAGCAAGCATTGAGAAACGGCACCGCTGTTGAACAAGCTTTGTTTGGTTTCGTTAACGAAAATCGTGCACGATTTGGTTTCAGATCAGGACAAAGCTTAACACCCCAAGTGATGGGCGTTATTCTAGAGACTTTCACGAATCAGTATCACACCATCCAAAATTCACTGCATTTTGATGAATTTTTAGTGTTGGTAAAGCAGCCAGGTCAAGGTTTTACTCATCAAGGTTCCATTTGCGTTGATTTTACAACACTCCTTGCTTCACATGAGTTCAGTTATTTAGATACTCCTTATTTTCGTGATGTCCGCACAAAGAGCGCACGTCTTCCGCAAGAATTACATCATAAAAACGAATGTGTACAAGCGCAATTTGAACTGGATGCCACCGTCTTATCACAACAATTATTGGCGTTAACGCAAAGTGGGGGTGCGAGCTTGGAGACTGCTGTTGAATTATTAATTGCGGATACCGACGATGGACAAAAACTTTTCCAACGGTTGGATGATAGAACGGTGGAGGCCATTAAACGTGCGCCCCATTGGGGAGCGTTAAGAACGCGTGTTGCAGCAGCAATTACCGA
>CAZKUQ010000284.1:0-1890 GCA_964555965.1 uncultured Coxiellaceae bacterium | reverse complement strand
AGTGGAACCTTTTCTGCATTGTGCACAATCTGAAAAAGATTTACCGCTATGGGGCAGGAGTTGCCTGATAGGGGCAAGGAAAAAGGAAAAATCCGGGTGTAATCCCAGAGATACACCAGGAAATATCTCCTGAATGGATAAAAATACAACTACCGGCAACGAGAGATTGTCTTCGCCTCTCGGCATCTTTCAACCTGGCAGATAATGAACATTGAGTTTGCAAAAGGGCCTTTTGAAAAATGGCTTTTTCTACAGACTCGTTATGATTTGAAGGCCTGCGGCCTAATGATAAAATCAAAATTTATAACGGCTCAAATGCAAATCAGAAATTTAAATGACAATCTACATTAAACTAATATTTAAGATTTTCATTTCAACAATTGTCTATGCCATACTCTTATTCCTAGCAATTTTTACTACGACACTTTTAGTACAAGGAAATCTCCATCCCGACTTATGGGAAACTACATATTACGATATTTCAGCAGGAGTATTTGTAACGATCCTTTATCTAATATTTATAATCATGAAAATCCGTAAAACATTTAAATACAAATCATTACATTTGAACAAAAAATTAGTATAAATTTAAATATTTCATAACTAATCGCTTCACTGGACCCGGCATACAGCGCCGGTCCAGTGAGCTTCACGTTGTGCATAAAAAACCAACTTCCAACATAGACACTATATGAGAAAATTATCACCTAAAGAATTGATTGAAAACATTCCAAACATTCAATTGGTTTTCTTGCCTCATGGATGGTTCAATTACATAAGTGATGATAAGTCTGTTTTTGACTCATTGTATGAGTGGATGTTAGATGAAGGTGGAGTGCCAGCATTGTATAAAAAAAATCTTCACAACAGGACATATGTTGGTGAAAAATTCTATAACAAACTTTTAGCCGCTGAGAAAAAGCGGCTTAAGAAAAAGCATAAATTAAAACCTGAAGAACTTATCGAAGCAGTTTCATGGTCGGATATTAACTCTGGGCCTAAGACATTAATAGGAGATTGTGCAATAAGTGGCGACTGTATAATTGTTGTTCCAGAGTCGAGTAAGGATATATTAGCAAAATATTCTTTTGAAATTTTCAAAAATGAAAATAAAAAATCTGCAAATAAAATAAAAAATAAGGCCGCAGGTACTACGTTTTATCAATGGCTAATATCCCAAATTGAAAGACCTGATAGAGTAGGTGATTCAGCCAGAGATGTAAAAGCTGATAATGATTTTCCTGTAGATGCGCAACATTATCAGGAAATAGAAATGTATTTATCAAAGTTAGGTGCTCATTTTGCTAATATTGAAAGCCTTAGGCAAGGGTGGTTTGAGTATTCCTTGCAATACCCAGACAGAATAAAGCCATATGCTTGGTGTGATGAATGCAGTTCCAAATTTGAAACTCAAAATACGAACTTTACATATTGTGAAGAAACTCTTGATATGTATATTTTATGTGAAACATGTACAACAAAATACATGGGTTTTCATGAATTAATAATAACACCGCTACTCCAAATTTCTCGTGAAATGCTAGATGATCTAATTAAATATTATGAATTGAGTGAACATGCAATTAAAGAAATTATTGAGAAGCTCAAATTGTGGGGAATTTTTCCAATAAATGAAGCAGGAACGATATATTTTATCAAATCAACTACAAACCACGAAATAAAAATCGGGTTTACTTCAGGTGATGTTACAAAGCGATTGAGTACACTACAAACATCCCATCCCTATAAACTTGAACTGCTAGCAACAATTTCAGGCAACACAAAATTTGAAAAGTCTTTGCATAGAAAATTTCAACAATACCGACTCAAAGGCGAGTGGTTTCAACCCCATCCTGATATTATTGCTTATGTATCTGATTTAAAATAAAT
>CAZKUQ010000283.1:0-1938 GCA_964555965.1 uncultured Coxiellaceae bacterium | reverse complement strand
AGCCCCCATACTCCCTTAGCAGGGGAGCGCCTTCAGCCTCTCGGCCATCTCTCCGAATGAATGTATTGCTGGTTTTTTTTGATTACTCGAATCAACATAGGTTGCATCAGCATGAAAACGTAATGATTATCTTACGCTTAAACAAGCTTGTGTTTATCATTATTTTTGTTTTTATTCTTTATCCTTTTTTTCTTTTTCAGGGGTATCTGAAGCCGTGGCATTCTTTTCTTGTTGAATTCGTTGGTATATTTCTTCACGGTGAACAGATACATCTTTAGGCGCATTAATGCCGATTCGCACTTGGTTGCCTTTGATACCCAGTACGGTCACGATGACATCATCGCCTATGATTAAGGTTTCTCCCACGCGTCGCGTTAAAATGAGCATTTATCCATCTCCTTAAACTACCTTGTTGTATAGTATTTATATCCCTAAATATCACTGTTGCAATATCTCGGTTGTTATCAAAGTCAGCAATGTTAAACAATATACTATCTTTGTGCAAATAAGATTTGTATCTTTTTACATATTTCCTATGTTTCCATATAGGCTGCTTGAGTACCAGACGCTAACTTATCGAGTTCGAATGCATCGTGCACTGCCTTAACCCCTTCTTCTAGCATGCTTTCGTCGATCACTACCGAAATTTTGATTTCTGAGGTAGTGATCATCTGAATATTGATTCCCTTACTGCCTAATGCATTAAACATGGTACTTGCTACCCCGGAATGGGAACGCATACCAATACCTACCAATGAAAGCTTAGCGACAGAGGGGTTACTTTTGACAGAAATAGCATTTAATTCATTAGCAAGATGTTGAATAATTTGTAATGTTTTGGCGTGATCTTTGCGGCGCACTGTAAAGGTGAAATCCGTTGTTTCTTTATCAGAAGCATTTTGCGCAATCATATCAATTTCAATATTGGCTTCACTGACCATGCTTAAAATTTTTCCTTCTACCCCGGCTCGATTGGGAACACCCGCAAGCGATAAGAGCGCTTCTTCACGGCTAAATGCAATGCCTGATACTAGACGTTTCTGCATAATTTTTTCCTCAAGGGTAACCAATGTACCTGGCCCATCGGTAAAGGTGGAAAGTACGCGAATAGGGATATTATGTTTACTGGCTAGTTCTACGGAGCGCATTTGTAGCACTCTGGCGCCCAGACTTGCCATTTCTAACATTTCTTCAAAGCTGATTTGTGACAGAAGAGCTGCATTTGCTAACATGCGTGGATCAGTCGTATAGACACCCTCGACATCCGTATAAATTTGGCATTCATCTGCTTTAAGTGCTGCAGCTAGCGCTACAGCAGTGGTATCAGAACCACCACGACCTAATGTCGTAATATCACCTCGCTTATTGACCCCTTGGAAGCCAGCAATGACAACAATTTGGTTGTTCGCTAACTCCTTGTGAATGGTATCGGTTTTGACGTCTAGAATGCGAGCTTTAGTATGCGCATCGTCAGTGTGAATACCGATTTGCAAGCTTGTATAAGAGCGAGCAGGGTAGTTTTTTGCATTTAATGCCATAGCAAGCAAAGCAGTGGAAATTTGTTCTCCCGTTGCAACCAGTGCATCGTACTCGCGAGGATTAGGCTCTGGCGTTAAGGCTTCTGCTAGCTGGATGAGTCGATCTGTTTCGCCTTGCATAGCAGAAACAACCACGACGACATCATGGCCGTGTTGTTTGGCATTAATGATTTTGGTAGCAACATGATGAATGCGTTCCAATGTGCCTACTGAACTTCCGCCATATTTTTGTACAATGAGTGCCATTATTATTTTTTTCCTGAAAAACGCATGAGATTTTATTATATGATCCTATATTTGATAGCAGTTCGTCTATGACTCTTTGTTGCAGCGAAAAAATGCATTGTATAGTAGGTAACATGGGATAGGTCACAAATAGCATCACATTTGACACGCATCT
>CAZKUQ010000282.1:127-1939 GCA_964555965.1 uncultured Coxiellaceae bacterium | reverse complement strand
CCCGCTGCCAATAAAGATATTGATTTTAAAACCAATTTAAATCCTAACTCGATAGCGGCGCTAACAGAATGTTTTGTCGAAACATCTTTGGCCAAAGTTAAGTCGGAAGAAAAATTTCAGTTTGAACGATTGGGGTATTTTTGCGTTGATTATGATTCAACGCCACAGAAATTAATTTTTAATCGAACTGTTACCTTAAAAGACAGTTGGGTCAAGGTTGCTAAAAAAGGAGGTATTTAGAACAATTGTCAAATCATTGCCGATTGTTGCCGATTGTTGCCGATTGTTGCCGATGGTAGACCAAAATTAATGTTTACCTGGAACCCATACGGCATTTCTTGCGGCTCCTTTAAGACTGACAAAACCATTTTTCTTCATATGATCTAAATCCCTTTTAACCATTGTGCGTGACGGCGGAGATTTTAAATCAAGCATGATTTGTTGAATATTAACGGAGCGATGTTTTTTAATAATATTCAGTATTGCTTGTTGTCTTAGGCTTAGTTCAACTACTGTTCCACTTCTTTTAATAGATATCGATATTGGTTCTGCAAATCTAAAAATGATCTCAAAACCATCAGAATACTCTTCAAATTCTGGTTCTGGAATGTTGGCTTCCTTGCAGAGCGAAAGCATTTTACCAATGCCCGTAGCCCATTTTTCAATTAATCCCCGGTTATAAAAAATTTGAGAAACCAACTTGTTTCTTAAGTGTGAATGATGCTTTTGTTTTAAATCAACAATCTTAAGCGGTGATGGTAATGTTCCATAATTCCAAATTTCTAATCGGTCATCAAAAATGGCAATGGTTACATGACCGCTTTGATTTGAATAATCTCTATGACAAATTGCATTGATAAGCGCTTCCCTTACTGCCAAAACTGGTAATGCTGGTTTATCTATACGTTCAAGTTGTCCTTCTTGAAATAAACTGGCAATGGGTAGGTGGCGCATAAGAAAATTGTTAGCCTCAGATAGCTGTTTAAACGCATGTCCATAAATTTGCTGGTTATCGATAAAGTCGCTTAATTTATCCACTCCTCTGAAACGTCCTAGCTTAATCAAGCACTGCGAATACGTTGGGAATAAGTCATTGCCAAATAAGACAATAGCGGCATTATTTATTTGTCTGTTTTCTACTAATCCTAGTCTAATCAGAGCATCTTCTGTGCTATCTTGTAATGCTTCTGATGGGATACGATTAAATCTTACGCCTTGTTCAATTGTTCGATATATTTCCTGATGGTCTAGAGAATCAATAGTATATTTTTTATCGGCAAATAGTTTTTCCCAAGAGTGATTTAATTGCCCGCGCTCTACAATAAGCTGCTCGTATCTATGTTGCGACATTCTAGTGGTAGTTGACTGATTGCGTAAAAACGCTCGGCCATCATAAATATAAGGGATGTGATTACCTTGATTTACAGTTATAACAATAACATATTTATTTTTTTCTACGATAATGTATTCGACTTCAATTTGCGCTTGGGCTGATGGTTCTAACTTTGCAATATGGCTTGCGATCTCTAGTTTAGTATGATCTGATACATCTTGACCAATAATTTTTCCCTCATCAGTAACGCCAATCAAAACAACGCCGCCTTTGCCATTCAAAAAGGCGCATATTGTTTCAAAAGCTGCATGTAATTGAGTTGTGGTTTTTTTAAACTCAACCGTTGCTCCTTCGCCTTCATTGACTAAAAGCAGTAATTCTTTTGGTGTCATGTTAGGGTTAATTATATACCAAAAAAATATCATCGATATACGGTATATTTATGTGAATTGGTGGGTCGTCCGCGATTCGAACGCGGG
>CAZKUQ010000282.1:0-116 GCA_964555965.1 uncultured Coxiellaceae bacterium | reverse complement strand
ACGGATTAAAAGTCCGCTGCTCTACCGACTGAGCTAACGACCCAATAAAAACATTTCTTCAGCAAAAACTACGTCTCATCCGACTGACCCCGTTTAAAAGCATAACGGGGCGACGG
>CAZKUQ010000281.1:0-1950 GCA_964555965.1 uncultured Coxiellaceae bacterium | reverse complement strand
TTGGCTACAACCGAACAAAAAGGTAAAAGAAAACGTATCTATTCAGCATGATTTTGAGTAGCAAACAGCGCTACTCAAAACATGCAGTATATTAAGTCTATTTGGTTCAAATATCATCCATATTAATTAATCAAAAACATTAAAAAAATATCAAATAGTTCTTGACAAGGTTTTTCTATTGTTTGCAAGATTTTTTGATACTACATGTTCCCCCTTATGTTTTAAGGTTTATTAAGGCTGCAATACTCTCTGAATAGAGTTAAAGTCTATCTGACATCCCTTTAAGCATAAAAAATTAAAATAGCTTATAGAGCATTTACAGAAGCAAATTTTTGCTTTTAAAAGCTGTGTTATTATTAGCGTTGTAATCGTAATAATACACAACATGCAAATAGAACATATTGATATAAACGAAACAGTGGCAAAAGCTCGTGCTATGTTAGCGCAAGAAAAAAATATTTCTATGGGGTTCAAGGCAGCCATAGAAGTGTTGTTTGTTATTATTACCCTGCTAAGTAACCGTTTTAATCTTAATAGTAAAAATAGTAGTAAGCCACCATCTAGTGATCCTAATCGCGAGAAACAAAGTCAAAAAAACGCCTCAGGTAAAAAGCCAGGTGGGCAGCCTGGTCATAATGGTGCTAATTTAAAACCAGTTGCTAATCCGGACAAAGTACAATTTATTGCTGTAGATAAAACTGCCTTACCCAAAGGTAAATATCATGAAAACGGTTATGATGCTCGCCAAGTAATTGATATTAGAATTTCTCGATATGTGGTTGAGTATCGAGCGCAAATTCTTGTTGATAAACAGGGTAATAAATTTACCGCTCCATTTCCGGAAGGAGTGGTTCGTCCGGTACAATACGGTTCAGAGCTTAAAGCCCATGTGGTTTATTTATCGCAATTTCAATTACTACCTTACAATCGAGTTAGTGATTATTTTGCTGAAGAGGTGAATTTACCTTTGAGCATGGGGTCTGTTTATAATTTTAATGTTGAAGCTTATAAAGCGCTGGAAGAATTTACTGCCATAGCCAAACAAAAAGTAATTAAATCGAAGGTATTAAATGTTGATGAAACTGGGATTAATGTTAACGGTAAAAATGCTTGGCTTCATTTAGTTGCCAATGAAAAGTGGACTTATTTTTATCCCCATAGCAAACGGGGTAGCATGGCGATGAATGATATGGAGATCTTGCCGTATTTTAAAGGAACCTTGTGTCATGATCATTGGAAGCCGTATTTTATATACCAATGTAGCCATGCATTGTGTAATGCTCATCACTTGCGAGAATTGCAAAGAGTGATAGAACAAGATCAGCACCAATGGGCAGATAAGATGCAAAAATTATTGCTTGAAATCAATGTTGCTACCAAAGCTGCTGGAGGTCAATTAGCCGAGCTGGTGGCAGAGAAATATTATAGGCAGTATCGGGAAATTATCAAAGCTGGCGAAAAAGAATGCCCATCACCCAAGATTCGATTAATTGCTGACATAAAAAAACGAGGCAAGATAAAAAAATCTTTCGCATGTAATTTATT
Organism: uncultured Coxiellaceae bacterium; assembly: GCA_964555965.1. Lineage (GTDB taxonomy): Bacteria > Pseudomonadota > Gammaproteobacteria > DSM-16500 > DSM-16500 > Aquicella. The sequence continues at coordinate 405 of CAZKUQ010000281.1, read as the reverse complement.
GGAACGATTAAAAGCTTTTGAAAAAGATACTCTACGTTTTATGCAGGAAGTTGATGTTCCTTTTACCAATAATTTAGCCGAAAATAATATTCGGATGACCAAAGTTCAACAAAAAATATCTGGCTGTTTCCGTTCCATGGCTGGTGCGTACATTTTTGCTCGTATTCGTAGTTATATATCTACTTGTCGCAAGCATGATCTTGCTGTTACGACGGCGCTACAAATGCTATTTCAAGGAAAAATGCCGGATTTTGTTTATACTGATAGCGGTTAGTTAGAATTATAGATGATATTTATCCCAAATAGATTTAATATACAGCATGTTTTGAGTAGCGCTGTTTGCTACTCAAAATCATGCTGAATAGATACAAAAATTGATACTAATGTTTTTGAACTAAGATGTTT
>CAZKUQ010000280.1:0-1961 GCA_964555965.1 uncultured Coxiellaceae bacterium | reverse complement strand
GTATGACGGTGAGAAGTACTAAGTGGATGGGGCCTTGTTGAATAATTCAATTTTTACCCAACATTGCCCACAGAGTGAGATTTTTTTAAATTTTCAATACGCCGGCATCCCCAACGCATTAAATTTATTCAAAACACCGCATTTAATAGCGGTTTCAACGCACTGATTGCTCATTTTGCGTGAGACAACAGATCCTCCAAAAAGTTGTTTAAATCGATACATTGCGGTTTCTGCAAGGCTTCGCCGATGATAATTTGTTTTCTGTTTCCATTCTTTTGCACCATTATAATGCACCTGTGAAACAGCATGATTTCGCAATCGCCATGCTTCATCGGTTGCTTTATGCCGCTTGGCATTTTTTCGTGGCGGGAAACAAGGTATCGCATTTCGATTGATAGCAGCAGCATAATTATCATGAGTATCATAAGCGCCATCACCAGTCACTTGGTCAATAGGCGTTTCAATTTGATCAAGCATTTTTGGCAATATTTCACAATCGTGAACATTATTCTGTGTTAAAACCAACGCCTCAATATCATGTGTGCCTTGATCAATTGAAAGATGCAATTTCACCCACGTTCTGCGTTTTGATTTCCCATGCTGACGCACTTTCCACTCACCTTCACCGTATACTTTTAAACCTGTTGAATCAGCGACAATGTGAATTGAATTATTTTTATTTCGCTTTGGTAATTTAATTTTTAAACTTTTTTGGCGTTTACAAAGCAGCGAATAATCAGGTGCTAATAATGGCAATTGCATTATCTGCAGTAATGAAGCTACAAATCCTTGTGTGGCACGCAATGGTAATTTAAAAATTGCTCGTAGTGTTAAACAGCACTCAATAGCAAGATCAGAATATAAGCACGGACGACCGCGTTTTACAGTGTTATTTTCACTGTACCAACTTGCGATACTTTCTGGATCAAACCAAATGGTCAAACTACCTCGATTTACTAATGCCTTACTGTACTGTGTCCAATTTTGCATTTTAAATCGTGATGAACCCATGGTAGACTCCTGTCCGTTCGATTGGGGATGGAGATTATAAGGTGTCATTTGATTCTGTAAAACTAAAACGTAACGAATTATGTCCATGCGACAGTGGAAAAAAATATAAAAAATGTTGTTTGGTAAATTCAAAAATTATCGAAGAAGAAACAGTCGAAGAACGTGCAATTAATTCAAAAGGACGAAAACGCCTTTTAAATAAAATGCAAAATGAAAATATTATTTTGCATCAAGCGTCCGATTCAATGTTAAAAATATCAGATGCCATTATTCAATTAGCAAAAGACATGCTCTATTCTGCAAAAAATAAATCTGAGCGAAAAACAGCAATTACAGCTGCTTGTGTTGCGTGGAATATTGAAGTGCTTGCAACAGATGAAGACTCACTTAATAACGAACTTAATCTTTTTTTTGCAACGTGTGTTGAGGATAAAGAGTCACAAGACGGTTTTACTCAAATTATTTTATCAATGATTGAAAAAAAGAAATTACTGTTTCCAGATGAAATACGCTTAGTGGAAGATTTTGAGATTATTGACACGAAAAGTTACTTTTCTGTGAATGTCGCATCAAGATTGCCACTTTGATTGTCAAAAAATCATTGGGTTAGACGCGAATTATTCAACAAGGCCGCCCACTAGGACTCGAACCTAGGACCAAGGGATTATGAGGATGTGATTTGGGTTTGTCAAATTCTGCTATTTTATTCCATTTAATTGATTTTCAATGGTTTTTCCTGCTGCGATCAGGTGGTCAATTTCTCTTAAAATCCCTCAAACACCCCCATTTTTCTTGGCACGATTACACAGGAATTACACAGACTTTCCCATTTAAAAAGTATATTTTATATTTAGTTATTCATAGAATATGTGAATTTAAACATATATTATAATATTTTTATTTATAGTATATAATGTATTTATAAATTCATTGTTTATATGAATATCAAT
>CAZKUQ010000279.1:0-1972 GCA_964555965.1 uncultured Coxiellaceae bacterium | reverse complement strand
ACAGGTTATTAAGTAGACAATTTAACACCTCTAAAATCTCAAAACACATAAATATAGATGATTTTAAAAGCATAGAGGTGGGGTTGGAAATCTGTCTAAAGGAGTTTTTAAGAAATCCTAAGTTTAACGCTATTAACTGGAAAATGGAAGCCATAAAAGACAAATTGGCTAAAGAACGCACCCCATTAAAGGAAATACCGTCTATAAAACAAAAAGTGAAATATTCATTATTCAGGTATTTTTAACAATCGCCTAAAATCCAATAAACAAAACGTGTATGAAAACCTACTATACAGATGAAAAACAGGCTCAGGTAGTAATTACACTTCTTAAAGAACATGGAATTCGTAAGGTAATAGCCTCACCGGGAACTACAAATGTAGCAATAGTCGCAAGCATGCAAAGCGATCCATTTTTTGAGATGTATTCCTCGGTGGATGAACGTTCTGCCGCATATATGGCTTGTGGTCTGGCGGCAGAGTCTGGCGAGTCTGTGGTGCTCAGTTGCACTGGAGCCACTGCATCAAGAAATTATCTTTCTGGCCTAACCGAGGCTTTTTATCGTAAGCTGCCTGTTCTTGCCATCACTTCAACTCAGGCTGTTTCAAATATTGGTCATCATATTCCCCAGGTCATTGATAGAAGTTCGCTACCAACTGATGTAACAAAGCTCAGTGTAACCTTGCCCATAGTAAAAGATGATGACGATCTTTGGGACTGCGAGATAAAGGTCAATCGTGCACTTCTTGAGCTTAAACGACATGGCGGTGGACCTGTGCATATTAATCTTCCAACAACATATAGCCGATCGTTTGATGTGAAGGAGCTACCAAAATATAGAGTGATCGATCGGATTAAAGATACAAGCGAGAGCCCCGAATTGCCTGATGGCAAGGTGGCCGTATTTGTAGGCGCTCATGCGGTGATGTCCGAAGAACTGACTGAAATAATAGACAAATTCTGTGCGTCAAATAATGCTGCAGTTTTTTGTGACCATAGCAGTAGCTACAAAGGAAAATATCGACTGTTATTCTCGCTTGTTGCCTGTCAAAAAATGCTTGACATTAGTGAGATTTGCCCTGATATATTGATACATATAGGTGAAATAACAGGAGATTACTACACCACTAGAGTTCAAGGTAAGCAGGTATGGCGTGTAAGTGAAGATGGAGAGATTCGTGATACATATCGCAAATTGAGATATGTATTTGAAATGTCAGAATTAGAATTTTTTAAACATTATTACAAAAAACATAAAAATGTAAATGACAGCTATTTTGCAAAATGCAAGGAACAACTTGAAATGATTTATAACAAACTTCCGGATGTACCCTTCTCGAATATTTGGATAGCTAGCAAGATGGCATCTAAGATACCAGATGGGGCATCACTTCATTTAGGTATTCTCAATAGTCTGAGGTCTTGGAATTTTTTCGAAGTTTCTAAGTCTGTAGCCACTGCTTCAAATGTTGGCGGATTTGGAATAGATGGCGGCGTTTCGTCATTGGTAGGTGCATCGCTTGCAAATCCACATAAGCTATATTTTAGTGTTATAGGTGATTTGGCATTTTTCTACGACATGAACGTTATAGGTAACAGGCATGTTGGGAATAACTTACGAATTCTTCTTGTAAATAACGGGAAAGGAACTGAATTCCGAAATTTTGACCATCATGCCACATTGTTTGGCGAGGCTTCAGACAAATTCATTGCAGCAGCTGGACATTATGGAAATAAATCACAAACCCTTGTGAAAAACTATGTTCAGGACTTAGGTTTTGAATATATTTCTGCTACAGGTAAGCAAGATTTCGAAAGTGTATTTAAACAATTTTTGACACCAGAGTTGACTAAGAAACCAATATTGTTTGAAGTGTTCACCAATAATGAAGATGAAAGTAATGCATTAGAACAAATAATGCATATTGAAGAAAACTATAAGGGAAATGCAAAAAACATCATAAAACAAGTG
>CAZKUQ010000278.1:0-1990 GCA_964555965.1 uncultured Coxiellaceae bacterium | reverse complement strand
CCCCAACCTTAATGTCATCCTCGGACAAGCGAAGCGCAGATCCGAGGATCTAGATATACTATTGATAGATACTCGGATCGCTGCCAGAGTATGACAGGAGTGAAGTAGATCCTCGTGTCAAGCACGAGGATGACAACATTGGGTAGACAATTTGTTTTTTATAAATGCCAGCAAATTATTAATTGGTATATTCTCTGACGCAGTTCCCAAACGCCCTTTATATTCTATCATCCCAGCATCCAATCCACTTTCACTAATTATAATTCTATGTGGAATTCCAATCAGATCCATATCAGCAAATAAAACTCCAGCGCGCTCTTTACGATCATCAAACAACACCTCAAAACCAGCGTCAATTAACTCTTGATAAATTTTTTCTGCTGCTTCTTTAACTCGATAAGATTTGTGTAAGCTCATTGGTATAAGCGCTATTTGAAACGGGGCTATGGAGTCTTGCCAAATAATTCCACGCTCGTCATGATTTTGCTCAATGGCAGCAGCAACTGTGCGCGATACTCCTATACCATAACAACCCATAAACATTTCAATAGCTTTGCCTTGTTCATTTAAAACAGTGGCTTTCATAGATTGGCTGTATTTTTGCCCTAATTGAAATATATGCCCAACCTCAATTCCTCGGGTAAATTGCAAGCTACCTTTGCCATCTGGGCTTTTATCCCCTTCAATAACTTTGCGCAAATCTTCAATTTGAGGGATTGGAAGATCACGTTCCCAATTTACATTTATCAAATGTTTATCATTGGTATTGGCGCCACAAGCAAAATCTTTGATTTTCATAGCATCGCGATCGGCAATGATATGTAGTTTTAATCCTACTGGACCGATAGATCCCGCGTCACATCCTATTACATCTTTAAACTCTTTTACATTAATAAAAGTTAATGGTGATACGACTTGAGGTATTTTTGCGGCTTTGATTTCATTTAACTCATGATCGCCGCGCAAAATCAAAGCCACCCAAGAATGGTCTTTGCCTTCAACAATCAAAGTTTTTACAGTTTGTTTAATGTTAATTTTTAAAAAATCTACAATGTCATCAATAGTGCGAGCGCCTGGCGTATCAACTTCTTCCATTTTGTTACTAGATTTTTGAATTTCTAGAGTTTCTGCAAAACAAGTGGCCATTTCAATATTAGCGGCATAATCGCTAGCATCGCTTGATACTATTAAATCTTCTCCGGAATCTGCAAGCACTTGAAACTCATGTGATCCTGTGCCACCGATATTTCCGGTGTCTGCTAATATAGCTCTAAATTTTAATCCAGAACGGGAAAAGATGCGGTTATAGGCCTCATGCATATCGTTGTAAGTTTGCACCATAGATTCTTTATCTAGGTGAAAAGAATATGCATCTTTCATCATAAATTCACGACCACGCATTACTCCAAAACGCGGGCGAATTTCATCACGAAATTTACTTTGGATTTGATATAGGGTTAAAGGCAATTGTTTGTAACTGCGTAATTCATGCCTTGCTAAATCGGTAACTACCTCTTCATGGGTTGGTCCAAAACAAAAGTTGTGTTTATGCCGATCTTTTATCTTTAAAAGATGATCACCATATTTATCCCAGCGCTCAGATTCAACCCATAACTCCGCAGGCTGAATTGCCGGCATTAATATTTCCAACGCACCAATTCGATTCATTTCCTCGCGAACAATATTTTCTACTTTTTTTAACACACGCAGCCCGAGCGGTAACCAGGTATAAATACCAGATGCAAGCTTTCTAATCATACCAGCACGCAGCATTAGTTTATGGCTGATAGTTTCAGCATCGGCTGGAACTTCACGTAAAGTAGCAAGTAAGAATTTTGAAGTGCGCATAGTTATTATCCTAAATCCGGAAGTTGAAACCTACTGCGAGCGTTTAATACAATGAATATAGGGATTTTTTTTGAAAATTTTTTCTCACCGTAGTGGTAACTACTGCCTCGAAAAAATTTACAAAAGAAAATCTCTATCTTCA
>CAZKUQ010000277.1:0-2002 GCA_964555965.1 uncultured Coxiellaceae bacterium | reverse complement strand
CTTTATCCCCCTTTTTCAAAGCACCCCACGCCGCTAACGCGGCACCACATCCTAAAATAACGTGATCACAATTTGAGTTTTTTGGCTTAAACTAGCCTTGATAGACCTGTGGTGAAAAGACCGATACCCCAATGGTGTCTTGGTACCCGTTTCAAAGCATGGTCACAGAGAGTTTGCGTTAACATCATTGGTGAAGTATTCCGTAAAAATACTATCCCGTTTAGAAGATTGCCTTACATTGAAAACCCTCTGCGCCATAGAGCTATCGCTACCACTCACAATTTAGAGGAAACGACATGCGTAAAGATACACCAAAAAAACATAAACATAAATCAATAAAAAAATCCCCACTTCCACCACATTTAGAGCATATCAACCGCTGGGCAGCAGGCATTGATGTTGGAGCAACTTCACATTTCGTTGCTATACCAGAGGGCTGTGACGAAATCACAGTGCGTGAATTTAAAAGTTTTACGCCTGATCTACATATGTTAGTAACCTGGTTAAAACAGTGCGGCATTGAAACAATCGCTATGGAATCAACAGGTGTATATTGGATTCCAATTTATGAGTTACTAGAAGAAAATGGATTTGAAGTAAAGTTAGTTGATGCAAGACAAGTTAAAAATGTCAGCGGTCGTAAAACAGATGTTTTGGATTGTCAGTGGATACAACAATTACATACATATGGGTTATTAAATGCTGCTTTCCGTCCTACGGAGGAAATCTGTGCATTACGATCTTATGTGCGGCAACGAAGCATGCTAATTCAAAGCACAACAATGCAGATTCAACATATGCAGAAAGCTTTGACTCAAATGAATGTGCAGCTACACCATGTTATTGCAGATATTACAGGTGAAACAGGAATGAAAATTATTCGTTCTATCGTGTCTGGAGAACAAGATCCAAAACAATTAGCAAAAAATAGAAGCTATAAATGTAAAAATTCTTTATCTGTTATTGAGCAAGCTTTAACAGGAAATTATCGCGCAGAACATCTTTTTAGTCTTCAACAGGCATTAGAATTATATGATTTTTATCAAGAAAAAATTGCTGCTTGTGATAAAGAAATAGAAAAACAACTTGTAAAGTTTTCCATGCATCAAAAAATTGCAGATGTTCCAAAAGTTTTTTTGAAAAGCTCCAAGCAAGCCAGTAAAAATGCGCCTATTTTTAATTTGGAAATGCGACTACAATGCCTAACAGGAATCAATTTAATTGATGTTCCTGGGATTAATAGTCTTTCGGCGCTTTCCTTAATAGGAGAAATCGGACTGGATATGACTCGTTGGAAAGGAGCAAAACAATTTGCATCGTGGCTTGGCCTTGCTCCTGGTAACAAAATTTCGGGTGGAAAACGCCTTAGTGGAAAAACAAAACCTTCTAAAAACAGAGCAGCAGCAACATTGCGTTTAGCTGCCAGTACATTATATCGAAGCCAAACTGCACTTGGAGCGTATTTACGTCGCCTCAAATCGCGATTAGGTCCTGTTAAAGCAATTACAGCAACAGCGCATAAAATTGCGAAAATAATTTATAACATGCTTCGTTATGGCATTGAATACCAAGAGGCTGGGCAGAATTATTATGAACAACAATATCAGGAGCGCATTATTAAAAATTTAAGAAAAAAAGCGGGAATGTTCGGGTTTGATCTTACAGAAAAAACGCTGGTAACCACTTGATAGAGCCTAATATAAATCAAGAGGTTACCGAGCCGTTATTTAGAAGGGGGAAGCTGCTTTGAAGCAGTGCCAGTGCTTAGTTTGAAGCGCGATTGCCCTGAATCGTGTAACGACAGACCCTAACATTTAATACTATCTTAATACTGCATATATATCATCGAAAAATAAGTGGATAGCCTTATCCACCCAACTTAGCGAGGATAAATCTATGCAGTCTCATTTACATCAACTTATTTTGAATCACGATGAAAAAAAACTAGAAAACCCTGATTCATTCGAAGCGAATAGCTATGATAAAAACGGAATGACCCCTT
>CAZKUQ010000276.1:0-2009 GCA_964555965.1 uncultured Coxiellaceae bacterium | reverse complement strand
TTTTGCGTACATTAAAGATAACTCGTGAACGAATACGTTTTTTTAGCTTAAATCTCAGGAATTCAGCAAGTACAATCTATGTGATTTACTTTGCACATGCCATCTAGAAATCCCCATAAAGCCTTTGCTGCTTCACGAGTTGCTTGGACAGCACGTTCAGGTTCAACATATTTTTCAATCAAACCTGCAACCTGCTTTGAGTGGCCAACATCATAAACTTGATGAGCAGTAAAAAATTCCAGCGTACGTTCGTCATCAATCCCATAATATTTTTTAAGTCCAGCAATCTTTGATTCAGATACGTCTGGCACTTGATATTCATAAGCATACAATGCACAAAGACCGTCACGCCAATCACGTTCAGCTAATTGATAAAAGGTATCAACCATTTCTTGCGTTTCTGGCAATGGCATTTCATCATTCACTGATTGTTTCGTAGCTCCCATACCTTCAGCAAATTGCATCCAAAGTGCAGGATGATCTGTTCCATGAATTTCTTCATCCACTAAATTTTCTAATAATATTTTTCTTGCATCTATTACTGGACACATCGTATGTACACGAGATACAAAACGAGGAAAAGATTGAACCTGGTGATAATACTGAGTAGCATAATGCTTTAATATATCCTGATTAAGTTCCCCGTTAGACCACATTTGGTAAAACTTATGCTTTAATAAGTGAAATTCTGAAATTGTTTCATTTAACTTACTGATAATTTGCATTTTTATTTCTCCTATATCGATAAAACCCCTTCATTATCAAAGGGTAAAAAAAACTTTTCGAATTATGAGAGTGAAAACCCATTTTATGCAAGCAAATGATTCTAATTAATTTAAATTTTAATATTTATGTGCATTTTTAAAGCATTTTATTTGTTAATGATCTATAATTTACATGTTAAATAAATTATCAGGAGATGGTCATGCGCGAGCAAGTTATCAAGAAATCATTTTCATTGGTTATTTTATTGGCTCTTATGTTCCTTTCGGTATTTTGTATTTTAGCTTTTGCAACTGAAGCCAAAGCAAAAGGTCAAGTATATGTAGCGCCCCAGAAACATTATCATAATAGTGACACAGTGCACTTAGCAAAAGGCCAAGTATACATTCCACCACAGAAATATGATTGCTGATCGTAACGAATAACAAACGCTTTGCCTTACCCTCACTTCTTCTTTTTTTAGTGAGGGGATTTTATTTCATTCTAGTATTTTGTCTCCAGTATTTCTTCTTCATTTGCAGTGTGATTATGTCGTTCTTTCACAATATGTTGTGCATGCCAACCATCATTCATTAATGCTGAAGTATATTCAACTGCATCGCCAACACGTAATTGTGTAAAATTGGGAAAACTAACATTTGTAATACTGAAATAATATTCATTTCCATCAATTCCTTCGATAAAACCATAACCTTCTTGATTAATAATTCTAGAAATATGTCCATGTATCACATTTTGATGTGTTTTAACTCTACCATGCCGTTTACGTGAATGTTCTTCCAATTGTCGTTCAATGGCATTAAAAGCATCCCGCATGGCAATATAAATATCTTCATTTTGTTTATGTGTAACGACAAGTTCTTTACCAGGAACATTAACATCAATTCGAATTTTATAGAGTTTTCCCTGATGTTTATGTTTTTGCGGCAATGCTATCACAACTCGACAACTACAGATTCGATCATAAAATCGTTGTATTTTTTCGGTTTTCTTTCGGATATATGATTCTAATGCGGGGGAAATAGGTACATCTTTTGTTGTAATTTGAACTGGTAACATATAAAACCTCCATCATAAGTTATTAAAATATAATGAGTTATCTATATTTAATTCTCCTTTTAATGATTTATAAAATAAGTATAGTTCATTATTAGTTAATCATTTTGTTCTTAAAATTTACTTTATTCATCAATGGTCTTTAATATTCAATCAATCTTAAAACGCGAATCTCGGTTAAGAAGCCTGTCATGCCAGCCCCGTTTTAAAGCATAACGGGGTAAACTACA
>CAZKUQ010000275.1:0-2012 GCA_964555965.1 uncultured Coxiellaceae bacterium | reverse complement strand
TTAACCAGAATTCGCGCTTAAACGTTTTGCGTACATTAAAGATAACTCGTGAACGAATACAAATAATTAATTGCTAAGATGAGTTTAATTCACTTGGATTAATTGACATCACTCTGTGTATTAATATGGATTCCCATTTTTATGCGTAAAATGCCACTGATCATCAGAACCAAAAATTGCGACCAAATCATCAGCAGGATAACTAACTTCATCGCCCTTAGTTCGATCGCCTACTTCAAGATAAACGACATCACTTGATGTTCGATTTACTAATTGATGTGCAGTACTACCTGGAATAAATCCAGCGCACATTCCTGGATGCAATTGAATCTCGTTTGTTTCAGTCACAAGCGTCGGCTGACCTTCCAAAATAAAAATAAATTCTTCCTGCAATTTATGTTTATGAAGCAATGCAGATCGAGAACCAGAAGCAAGACGAGTTAAATTGACACCAAAATTTTTTATTCCAAAAATATCGCCTAATGGATGTTTTTCACGACCAGTCATCATCGATGCAAATGGCTCTGGATAAACTGATGGTTTTACACGTGCTGGTACATCTGTCGCTACAATAGCAAGTGGGTGTTTATTATTTTTATTCATCACATTCACCTTGCGTAGATATTTTTATTCAACATTTTTTTAAAAATACCACTTTCTGATCGTTACAATACACTTTAAAAAATTATTTTCAATGAGATTTTTTAATCTAAATATTTTATTTAACTTCTCTTGTTTTCCTAATTGCATATGCTATGCTCATTTGAAATTAGCCTTTATGGTAATTTTTTTGTAATTATTAGTTCGCGGTTACAAATATTAGATGTCACTCTGTTCTGCATAAATCCGCAATGTAAATAATATTTTCAAGTGGATGATGCAAAAAATATTTTGGATTGTTTACTAACAAGGAGTAATTATGAAAAAACTATTTTTACCATTTCTGATATTATTTTTATCTACTTCAGTCTTTGCCAATGTCAAAAATCTTGAAATCACTCAAAATAAAATGATTGCGTCTGACAATTCTACTGATTGGGAGGTAAAGCAATCAGGCGATTATTATAATATTCAAAATATTACTGGAAAAGCCGTTCGCGTAGATGTTTTCATTGATAAAATTGTAAAAGGAACTGTCAATACACCAAGCGATTCGGTCTATGTTCTTTGTTCAAATGTAGCAACGTTCGTGCAACCAGGAACTGATTTCATTTGTGATATTGCTTACCCTGGAAGAGCAATCTTTCTTCCTCATCCATTCGCAAATGGTGCAACGGGAAGATTCAGTATCATTTATTAATTTCTTATAACTTCATTTGAACAAGGAGTTCAGATATGAAAAAAATAATGTTTGGTATTTTTTCTATTTTGTTTTTATTTAGTCAACATGTGTTAGCAAATGAAATAACAGCAATGACTGTTATCACACCAGACAATGTAAAATCGTTTGGTGCTTCATATAAATGGAAATTGCCAGCACCAGGTGTCATTCAATTGGTAAAAAATTCCTCGACAATCGCTGTTAGTATTTTGTATTCCGTTGATCGTGTTTCTGACACTGTTATCGTGCGTTGTCCGATGAATGATACGACTGTTCTGAAAAATAATACTTATCTCTGCTGGTTACCACCGGGTGAAATTGCAAAAGTTGAATTAAAATCATTTAACTTTTCTATTGGTGCATCTGGTACGTATGCAATTTTAGCTTAATTCTATTGTGGTGGATTATGTGCTTGCACTAATCCACCCCTACTTTCTTCGCATGTGATAACAGCGCACCAATGCGTCAAGTAACGAACTAATCGTATCCGTTACGAGGTTACCTTTAATGAACACAAAACGTTTAAGCGCGAATTCTGGTTAAGCAATTAAGCAAGACTGTTGTCATGCCAGCCACGCGTTTTTGTAAAAGTTCACGGGGTATCTTAAAGACAACTCTCGTCATTGCGAGGAGCATAGCGACGAAGCAATCCAAAATTTTATGACAATTTTATAAACGTTATGGATTGCTT
>CAZKUQ010000274.1:0-2014 GCA_964555965.1 uncultured Coxiellaceae bacterium | reverse complement strand
TTAACCGAGATTCGCGGAAACATTAACGATGGGGTTTCCAAAGAGGAGAAGCTGGCAGCTCTCCACTTTGGTCGCAAGCGCGAATTTATTTCGCGCGAAACGATATAATTAATGAGCCGAGGAGGGCCTATGCCAGGTTGGTCGTCGTGGATACAAGATAGTTATGATTATGTGCGAGTGACAGCTTATCACTATGGAAAATCGGTTTTAGATACGGGATATCAAATTCGAGATTTTACGCGATATTTTTTTGGTTCATCTTCTGTTCGTACTTCCGCAGTGACCACTATCAGCGAAGCTTATCAAGGTTATGCTCCTTTATTAAATTCAGCGGCAGTGATACCACCACTTGCCACATCTCAAAAAGTTCGCAGAGCACAAGGAAGAGTGCTGGCTACAGCAACGGTTTATGTGGGAACTTTTTTACTATATGAATTTGCCATGGCGCAAATTAAAAAATTGTATCCAGATTTAGAAGGTTCATGGACTGAGTCAGCGATCGATATGGAAGCAAAAATGCTGCTAGTCCGTTCATTGGTTGGCTTATGGTTCACGCGAAAATCTCAAAATGATAATACTTATAAAGCAGTGTATGACAAATATTATGCACCGTTGCCAGGTCAAAAAGATCTTCAACCGCATCCTGAAATTCAAGAGTGCGAAGATGGTTCAGCCGCAGGTATTCAAGCAGGTTTAGCAAGTGGTATTTATGCATTTGTTAATCGTGGGGTGATTCATTTTGTTAGTTCAGCTGTTCCTTATGGGAAAATATGGTTAGAACCGCCGTTATTAGTTATCTATCATGGTAATGCTTTCATTGAAACAAAATTAAGTACAGTTTGGATGTGTACCAAGCATAGACAAGAAAAAATTACACGAAATTTACCGTATGCAATTGGCCAAGGCACATCGCTATATTCACAAGCAAAATTAATTAGTGGCGCCATCAAAATTGGCTACTGTCTTTTTGCTGTGGCAACAGGTGCATTACCAAAAATGGAGTCGATATGGGATTATTTTTATGCGGCAACATTCGGTGTTCCTGGCATGAGTTCGGTAGGCAATTATGTAATAGATGATGCTGCTTTTGACTTGGCGTATAACTATCACATCATACTTGCCTTATCGAATAACAAAGAATTGCCTGGTAAGCGTGAAAATGGACTTGATATTATTTTATATTATCAACGCATGGTAACAGAGTCCATTAGGAAATTTGGTGATGTGATTTTTCCTCGAATCAAAAATTCACAAAATCGTGGTGATGTCAGCAATGCCTTAGCGAAAATTGCCGAATTTCCGCCAGTAAAATTAGCAAAATATATTTTTGTTGAACCAAATTTAAGTTCATTAAAACAATTTGAAAAACATCCAGCATGGTTAGAATATATTGATTTCTATTACGATAACCTAATAGAAACGTTAAAAACTATTTTGACGATGCGTAAACAAGTTGGTACTAATTTAGTTAGGAAGTATGATGAATACATTCCATTATTCCTCGTGTCTCAAGATAAACGTGATATTTTGAAATTAATGATGGATGAAATGATTCCAGATGAACAAATTCATCAATTAATAGATTATTTTAAGCGTTTAAAAAATACGCCATCTGTTATGCAGCATCGAATCGAACCTGCTATCGATCAACCACGAAAATCAAATATTGAGTTGTTGCCTTATCAAGCTCCGCCTAAGCAAGGTTTAGATGATCCTCTATCTCAAGCAGTGAGGCAACAAGATGAAGAAGAGAAGAAAAAATTGCTTGCGTTAAAAAAAGCATTACCAAAAAGTAATATTGATACGATAGGATTATTTGGCGGCGGAGCTAAAGATACTGAAAAAAATAACTCACGATCCAATACTGGTTTATTAGGTTATGGATCATCTTCTTTTAAAAATAAATAACTCATGTTACGCAGATATTGCTTAACGTCACTCCGCAAACATGGCGAGACCCCGCAGAAATTTTTGTGCAGGCATATTCGCTCTCAACGCGAATCTCGGTTAAGAA
>CAZKUQ010000273.1:0-2015 GCA_964555965.1 uncultured Coxiellaceae bacterium | reverse complement strand
ATAAAGAGCGGGCCCAGTGCGAGTGATACAGCCATCATCATCTTTGCGTATATAAATAAAAGTAAGGCGAATACACACATGAGTGACCCAATCACAAACACCAGGATCCCATAAAACAAAAAGGCAACGCCGGATGCGCTGAAACTCACTTCCCCGAAAAAACCGGCCGTCGCATTGATGACGGATTCATACATCTGATCTAGAACGTCTGCAATCGTCGCATCCACTTGCGTGCTTTGTGCAGAACTCACCATGATTTCTGCGATATGACCAGGTTCATTGGTAAAAATGTTATAAACAAATAGGTTGTATAAATGCCAACTCATGAGCATCCCATAGACACATAACATCACGATCACATGACGTGTCACATAACTGATACTTATCTGTTGATCATGATTTAAGAATCGATACCCTAAGAAAATGATATAAACAGTAAACAATAAAGTGATCACACCGGCATTGGCTTGCACAAAATGCGTATAGGCAATACTCACATAATTGCCAATCACAGCATCGACCGTGTTTAATGTGTCAGAGAAAAAAGTCTTGGCAGAAATCATGCTGGGTTTACCAGTGATTGATCTTGGTTTTACTGCCGCAGAAACTCGCGTATTGATTGCACGGTGATTTCAAACCCTCACTGGCACAACTGCTGATTAACATTGTTAAAAGCATCAGCATGATAAATTTTAGTTTCATGTTTTTTTCCTACTGTTTAGTTAAAAATTTTGCATTCGATAACGCGTGAATAAGCCCTACTTGCTGTGACATCGCCTGTTGTTGATTGCCAATGGACGTTTGTCTTAAGATTTCTAAATTAATTAAATTGGATTCCACTTGAATGCGGTTATTTAAATCCACCGCTGCTTTTAAGTTAGTGGTCTTTTCAATTTGCTGTTGCAGCATTTGTTGATACGCAATTTGGTCTTGGATTTTGTCATAATCCAATTGGCTGGCGGCTCTCGCTGCTAAAATCGTTTGGGATTGGCTAGCATAATAGCGTTGCATTTTTTCATCCCTCATGCCTTTATTAAAGACAGCATAATCCACTGGAAACTGATTCGAGATACTGTTGACCGCTTGGCCAAAAGCACCGGAACTTCCGCCAGCCTTTATCATTTGCAAGACGCTCGCCCAATCATTAGCCCCTGCACCATACGATTGATAATCATGAAATTGATAGGTGCCCCAACCTGAGTTTCCGATCATGCTTGCGTTCACTTGTTTCATTAAATTTTCTACATCAAGCTGGCTTTTCAGAATATCAAGTTGCCCCGCTTGCATACCCGATTCAATTTGTTCCAAATGCCGCACGGCATTCAAAATGGAATAAATAGCATCGGCATAACTCATTTGACTAAAACTCAGCATAAAAATAAAAAAGAGAATAAGATAATTTTTATTCATAAAAACTTCTCCTTTCTTTTTATATGAAAAAGAGGAAGCCAATTTTGATAATCACCCTCTACATCACGGCGGATTTCATCAAGCAATTGCAAAGTTTTTTCACGTGCGGAAATGACAGCAATCAAATCGTCCATCCCGGTTAAATTAAGTCGAAGTATGACGGATTCTTTATTTGCGCCTCGACCATAATTCAGCAAGAAATAATGCTGGTCATCCGGCATCGTTTTAACCAGTTGATATTCACGCTCGCTTAAACCGAGTTCATTGATATAAACATGTCGATCTGCCGATGGATTCGGAAAAAAGATTTTGCAAAATGCCGATTCATTGATGGCTTGGCTCACTGCACTTTTGACCGTATCATTAGCGACTTGCGTTGCCATGCCGAAGATATTGTCTTTTTTGCGCGGTGTACGTGACCAGTCATTTAAAATGTCGGTGAAATAAGGATCGCTTAAGCCCATCCAGCCTTCATCAAAAAAGAGCAACCCTCGATGACCATACAGTGCAGCACTCACGCGATACATGAGATACATGAGTGCCGGTGTTTTACAGTCTGTATCCGCTAAAATGTGCCCTAAATCAAATCCCAAAATATTTGGATC
>CAZKUQ010000272.1:0-2028 GCA_964555965.1 uncultured Coxiellaceae bacterium | reverse complement strand
GCTCTTCAAGAGTTGGCGATATCGATTAAAACCTCTGGCGTTATACAGCCGCTTGTTGTTCGGCATCTGGGTTCCCAACGATATGAAATTATCGCAGGAGAGCGACGTTGGCGTGCGGCGCAACTAGCGGGCTTGAGTGAAGTGCCAGTGATCATAAAAGAAATCGATGATCATCAAGCGTCTGCTTTGGCATTAATTGAAAATATTCAGCGTGAAGATTTAAACCCATTAGAAGAAGCGCAAGCCTTGGAACGTTTGATCCAAGAATTTGATTTAACGCATGAAGCGGTGGCTAATTTGGTGGGAAAGTCGCGTGTTACGATCACAAACTTATTGCGGATTTTAAATTTAAATCCTGATGTACAAAAATTACTGGAACAAAATAAAATTGAATTAGGGCATGCCAAAGCCTTATTAGCTTTAACGGGAACACAGCAGAGTATAGCCGCGACCCAGAGTGTCTCTCAGGGCTTTTCTGTACGTGAGTTAGAGCGTTATATCCATCATTTACAAACATCGGCTTCACCCAAAAAACAAGAAGTTTTGTCTGCGGACATTCGTCATTTTCAAACACGTTTATCTGAAAAACTAGGTGCAAAAGTCACTTTAACTCACAGTGAGAAGGGCAAAGGTACGATTCTCATTTGTTATAATAATTTAGATGAGTTGGATGGGATTTTGAATCATTTTAATTTGAAATAATAATTTTTTAAATAAAGAAAGCCCAGAAGATATCCCCCTCTCATGCAGCTCTAGAGCGCGTTTCTAAAGGTTTTATTTTGGTGTGATTTTGGCGAGCGTGCCACAAATCCCAATCTCTCTGAAGATTTAGCCAAAACTCAGGTTCCATTTTTAGTGCTTCAGCTAAAGTAAGAGCTGAATCCGCACTAATACCACGATGTTTGTGGACAATTTCATTAAGACGCGTATAGGTCCAGCCAATGTGTTGACTGAATTCTTTCTGAGTAATCTTCAGCGGCTCCAAAAATTCTTTTAAGAGCATTTCACCTGGATGCGTTGGTGGACGTTTTGTGGGCAACATATATCCTCCCTAATGATAATCAAGAATATCTACATCGATAGCATCACCATGATGCCACAAAAAAATAATGCGCCATTGTATGTTGATTCGCAGGCTCCAATAATCCGCCAAGTTTCCTTTTAATTTTTCAAGATGATTGCTCGGAGGTACCCGTAATGTTTCTATACGAGTAATAGCATTTAGTTGATCGAGTAATCTTTGGGCTTTAGAGTGCAGCACTTTTGGTATTTTCCTAGCTTGTTTGCTATTAATTCCATTATAAATATCCTCAGCAGTTTTGCTAGAAAAATTCCTTATCATAAATCCCTATTAAATCACTCACTCAGTATTATTATATATCGATATTCGATATATTTCAAATTGACAAATCGGGTTAACTCACCTCATTGCCCTTCATCAATATCACATAACACAAAGCTTGTTTTTCATTCTGAATTTGTTCTGTTGTTTTGTTGTTTTGTTTTTTCCGCCTATCTCGATACGTGTATCGTTGATTTTAAGATCTCCTATTCGGTTAGAACCAAGGGATATAAGCTATTGTATTCGGTTACAACCGAAGCACCTGCTTTTACGCGAAGCTATTTCGCCTGCATACGAATCCCACCATCCAAGCGAATGACGCAGGCATTTAGCATTTCATTTTGAATAATTTGCTGTACCAATTGTGCAAACTCTTGGGGTTGGCCGAGGCGTTTGGGAAAAGGGACTTGTTCGCTTAAACTGTCTTGTACTTGTTGCGGCATGGATAATAACATCGGGGTGGCAAAAATCCCTGGGGCAATTGCAACAACACGAATACCAAATTGCGCTAATTCACGAGCCGCAGGTAAGGTCATGGCGGCAACGCCGCCTTTCGATGCACTATAAGGTACTTGACCAATTTGACCATCAAAAGCAGCTATCGATGCTGTATTGATGATAACGCCACAGGATTGTGATTTGTCAGACCAAGGAAAAGTTGACATGCGTTGTGCTGCTTCGCGCAT
>CAZKUQ010000271.1:0-2061 GCA_964555965.1 uncultured Coxiellaceae bacterium | reverse complement strand
TTTTCTAAATCGAATCTTGAATCTGACATGATGTGTCTCGTTTGTGTGTATTGGAGTTATAATTGTGCGAAATATATCACGCTGTTTATGATTAGTCAGCCTTGTTGAGAATGTTGAGAATATTCAAATAACTGTGTCATCCCGCGGGGAACCACCATAGATTCCGCGCATATCGAACGGAATCGATAAATCGGTATGAAAATTAGCAAATATATTCCCTCCTTGAAAAAGGAGGGAATTAGCAATCGGACAGCAGTGAGCTTCTGGTTAACGCGCTAACAATTCTCACATTTCGTTTCAACGGAAGCAGTTTGAACTTCCAACACGCTCCCTGTCACTTCATTCGGTCGAAATACGGTACAACCTTTTAAACCAAAAGCATGTGCTTTGGTATAAACATCCATCATCGCCTCCAAAGAAAAATCTTTTGGCACATTAATCGTTTTTGAAATCGCATTATCAATAAATGGCTGCATAGCTGCCTGTACAGCTAAATGCGCCTCTGGCGTCAGTTCATTCACATCTACCCATGCTGGCGGTAATTTTTCTTGATGCTTTTCATGTATCCACAAATGATACGCATAATCTTTCACTTGAAATGTTGTCATCTGATTTTCTACACTTCGCACATGACGTTGATATTGCGCATTAAAAATTGGTTCAATTCCATTAGAAACATTATTAGCAAATAAACTAATTGTCCCTGCTGGCGCAATAGTATTGTGATGACTATTACGCACGCCATGTTGTGCCAATTTTTTCTGTAAATCATCTTCTAATGTTTGCACAAATAATCCATGCAAATAATCTTGCTGATAAAAAGGGAAAATACCTTTTTCTTGTGCTAATTCAATCGATGTCTCCCAAGTAATATTGGCAACACGTTTCATGATTTCACCAGCAAGCAGAACTGATTCTTGACTGCCATAACGCAACCCCAACATCACAAATAAATCAGCAAGCGCTGTCACGCCCAAACCAATTCGTCGCGTCCCATGCGCTTGTGTCTGCTGAATTTTCAATGGATATCTTGAAACATCGATTACATTATCTAAAAAACGTGTGGCTATCTGCACCGTTTCTTCCAATGCTGTCCAATTGATTTTTGCGGATAGGGTAAATGGCGCGATCACAAATTGCGAAAGATTAATCGCACCTAAATCGCATGCGCCGTAAGCTGGCAGTGGAATTTCGCCGCAGGGATTAGTCGCATGAATTTGTTCGCAATACCACAAATTATTTAGCCGATTAATCGTATCGCCAAATAACACGCCTGGCTCAGCATATTGATAGGCTGAACGAATAATTTTACCCCACAATTCACGCGCATTAACACGACGATACACTCGACATGCTACTGGTTTTGCTGACCCACTCCATGCACGCATGACAATGTCATCACTTGTTGATGGAGTTGAATCAGGAAAAATTAACGGCCAATCAGTATCATCTTTAACCGCTTGCATAAAGGCATCAGACACCATGACTGATACATTAAAATGACGCAGCTCATGCGCATCTGCTTTGGCTTGCACAAACCCTTCAACATCAGGATGATCGCAACGCAGCACACCCATCATGGCACCACGTCTCGCACCGGTTGAGAGCAAAATACTGCACATCGTATCCCAAATTCGCATAAATGAAACCGGGCCCGATGCCGGCATACCTGTCTTTCTTGCCAAATCACCACTAGGACGCAACACAGAAAAATCGTAGCCCACGCCACCGCCTTGCTGAAGTGTGAGCGCTCCTTCTTTTAATGCATTGAAAATTCCTGCCATGGAATCTTCCGCGATATTCATGACAAAACAATTAAATAATGTCACATGATGTTTTGTTCCAGCACCTGCGAGAATGCGTCCGCCAGGAAGAAAATGATAACCTTCGAGAATTTGATAAAATTTTTTTTGCCACTCGGTACGCAATGATTTTTTTTCTGCTTGTGCAATTGCTTTTGCAACACGCAGCCATGTGTCTTCAACCGTTTGATCAATTAATCGATCTCCCTGCCGATATCGGTATTTGCTATCCCATATCACTTTTGCAATCGGTTCATTG
>CAZKUQ010000270.1:0-2062 GCA_964555965.1 uncultured Coxiellaceae bacterium | reverse complement strand
AGCTAATGCAACGAAGAAATAAAATAAAAGACGTAGGTTTGGAAAGATATCTATTGAGTCGTCTTGGTTGCCTGGTAAAATTGCATGAGTTTAGAGGTGGCCACAATTATTATTGCTGGCGTGAAACGATAGGCGAAGGTTTAGAATTTCTGTTAGCTCGGTAGGGATTTTAACAGCCCAGATATTCATATCAGTTAACCTATCGTTGTTATAATCGACGTAATCCACTATTGTTTTAAATATTTCCGATATTCCATTACTACTCCCAGAATTTTATACTCAGTGCTTTTCTGCGGCTCCCCATTCATGTCAAAAGGGAACAAATCTCTGACACAATTGTGTTAGGCCACATTTGATAGCATTTGAATTACTTTTTCTGCCATTGCCTGACCTAATAATTTATGCTCTCCCTAGTTAAGCGAACATATTGATTTAAACAATGATAAAAATTTGTAACAGGATTCGTATTGCTCTTCAGTAATACTCGTCGGATCATCAGGATGATTTCTGGTAATTGCTTCTACTAACTGAAGTTTCACCGTTTTTGTGAAAAATGAAGCTCATGTCATAAATCAACAATGCCAGATTATTTTCTAATAAAATAATAATAAACATAAATAAAGTTGCTGGGTGTCCTTTTCCCTGCAGAGGATAAGGCACCCATCTTTTCATCGAAAAGGGCCCACGTTTCTTTAATCGTAAATTTTTGTCGCAATATCAATTTGGCAATTAAATGAAATTTTATCCATCAAACTTGTGTAAGTTGATGCATCTAAAATCTCCAAAGTAACGCTCATTCTATTATCTGGTGTAATGGTGTAGCGTGCAAATTCATAAACAGGTTTGCCAAGAAAAAATGGATCATTTAAAGTAAAGTGAGTAAGTGAAGTTGCAATGTGACTATCCGTAACGCCAATTTCGTTCGGAGTAAAAGAACCGATTAATGTTGTCGAGGAGGAGGCTTTTTTATTGTTTGTTTCGCATTGACTAAAATTGGTAACAAAACGCAATGGTTTTCCGCTGGAAATGGCAGATACCATATCATTATAATTATGTAATTGGCCGGCAAAAGTCGCTGTTGTTAAGAAAAATCCGCCTAATAAAATCAATTTTTTCATATCTATTCCTTGCATTTAATCGTATTTAATACTAAGTCTTAGCGAGATTCGCGTTCATGGATATTGTAGATGGCGCGATCCTATTGCTATTCTATGATAACAACACCCGTCACGCCTCTTCATAATGCGCACCCCGACGGTTTTTTTGTTATCCATGAATAATTAGATAATGCATGTCAAAAAATGGGATTTAAGGAAAATTCGACAGATGATCTAGTTTGGAAATAGTTTCATGAAGTTAGGAATGAGTCTCATTCAAACTATAAACAACTACGCATTGCAGCTAGTGAAATCAATAGCTTAAGCTGCACCCTCTGTTGTCATATTATACAATATTTGCTTTATTTATCCCTAGATGATGTCCCAGGGCGCCCCATAAACTGTACGTACAAAGTGTGTACTTTTTAATAAATTAGGCTATAATACAAGTATGATATATAAGGGGTTCAAAATGACAGCCAAAGACGCAAGAGTTGATATAAAAACAACTAAAGCCGCTAAGGCGACGCTAGAGCAGGCCGCATATGCTTTGGGTACAACGCTCAGTGCATTTATGCTTGATTGCTCTATGCCTAAAGCTAGGGAAATTCTTGCTCAATCTGATTTAATTCGTTTAACTCGCAAAGAAAGTGAGCGATTTATTGCAGCATTACAAAGCCCACCTAAAGCTAACGAAAAACTTAAACAATTATTTAAAAAGCATACTGTAAAACAGCCTAGACATAACGAAAAAGCCTAATGGACTTAATAATAGAGCAACTTGATACAACCTTACATGATCGTAAGTCTTTTGATTGCGGCGTTGATGAGCTTAATATTTTTTTAAAACAACATGCAA
The DNA here is from genome assembly GCA_964555965.1 of uncultured Coxiellaceae bacterium. Classification (GTDB taxonomy): domain Bacteria; phylum Pseudomonadota; class Gammaproteobacteria; order DSM-16500; family DSM-16500; genus Aquicella. The sequence continues at coordinate 106 of CAZKUQ010000270.1, read as the reverse complement.
ATCAAAATCAATCAAAAAATATGTCTAAAACTTATGTGGCTGTTGTTGCCGTTTCAGCAGACGATCACAAAAAAATTTATGGCTACTATACGCTTTCAGCAGGACA
>CAZKUQ010000269.1:0-2062 GCA_964555965.1 uncultured Coxiellaceae bacterium | reverse complement strand
AATGTCCCAGCGGAGTTTGTATACCAGCGCCACCTGCTCAGCCAATAAGTCAAAACGGTCTGTTGCTACCCAGTAAGATTTACCCTCAATATTATAGCCAACGAGATGGATAGGCTTTTGGGTTTGATTAACATTGGGAGTTCCAAGCAAAACCATTGCATCAAAAAAGACGATGGAATTTTTCTTCACAGGAAATTCTTGAAGAATCTCTTTATGTGTAGCTTCTTTTATGCGGCAAACAAAATGACATCCATCCTGCTGCCATTGATCAAACAAATTATGTGCTTGATATCCACGGTCCAGCACACCGGTTTGGCCAGGTTCGATGATACTACTAACAAAGGGTCTTTCGGCACCAATTCCCTCTGTCAGAAACAGTTTGCGCGGGATGCCATGATTCAGGTCGAAACCAAGGTGCAGTTTTGCCTTATTGGAATTTGTTCGGTATTCGGCCCAATGCATGGAAAGTACTGAATCGATCAGGGATCCATCTATGGCAACAAGATCACCAAGCTCAGAATACTGTGACGGCAAAATTCCTGTAGCCTGCTTTTGTAGCTCGGTAAACACTGCAAGGAGTTGTTCAACTCCACGATCATTAACGGTATCAAAGAAGGTTGAGTGTTTAATACCTCCAGCAGGGGCAACGAATTTTCTGGCGTAATCATCTTCCTGCAGAGCTTGAATTAACTCACTGCCTGACGAGAACTCTTGCAGATGGTAATATGTCAAAATGTTAATCAGCTCTTCGGTATTCATTGCCAATGGTTTATTTGATCTCGACCTGAGTGGTGGTACTTTGGTCAATATGCTCTTTAGCGGTTTAAGTAATTTCCTCTGCGTTGGTACAATATGCTGCTGTGAATAAAATTTTACAAATTTCATTATAGCTCCCTTAAAAGATTTTTCTTTTAAGGGAGCCGACCGAAAATTTTTATTTTTTTGTCAAGAAAAAAATGATCAACTGATTAATATTTATAAATATTTCACATGCAATTTGCTAACCGGATATTACTGATTTTGAATAAAAAAATATTTCTTCAGAGCTTCAATCATTTCTTGTTCAAAAAGTATACTGGGAATCGTGGGATGTCTATCACCATCGCTAAATAATGATGTATTAACAGATTCAACTATTCCATTTCTGAATAACTGCAAATAAGATTCCGCTGGTTCTGGCCTGTTATACTGCTCATAAGTTAAAAGACCGTCAAAGTTGAATCGTAAATTACTTCCATAGTCTGCATAAATAGGAGCTAGTTTTTCTCTAAAGGGAGATATTTGAAATTGACGTAAGTCGTATTTAAATCCGGACACAAAAGCGCTAACTGGAATTAAGTGTAATACAACTTTAGCTCCATTTCCAATCGGGATGGGTGTTTCATTGGAAATGATTTTTCCTATTCGGTCAATCCTAAATGTTCTTAAACGTTCTCCCTCAATATTTGTAGAGTTGAATGCGGACCGCAATTCAAAAACATCAAGTGGATATTTTCCGGCAGAATTTCTGGAAAAAAACTTTGAACTTCCCGCAAAAGTAACCATATGTGGAGATGTCCAACTTTTGGGAATATGCACTGCCAAGACAGGGCCTTTATCTTCAATGGGAATGGCACGTATACTAAGGCCAGGAAGGCGTGGTGCAATACTGTCCCTTAATAAATTTTCGAAACGTAAAATTTGTGCATCTGGATCAATATCACCAAGTCCTTCAATAGTTACAGGCAATCCATTACTTTCAGAAATGCCAAAAAAAATATAGCCACCTGCTGCGTTGGAAAAAGATGATATATCCGCTAATAGCTCCTTCCTGTCTCGCTCAGAATTATTTGGAAGCACAAGTTTATACTCAATGTTTTTTCCTTCAGAAACCTGATCGTCAATCAGTGATCGCAAGTCACTTTCTTCTAGATCCGTAAACTGTTTTCCATGTATTAACATTTTTGATTCCTAATTTATAACGTACTCCTGACCAGACCCGCGTCGTTTGCAGGGTCCGGTGCAGCTTATGGTTAACAGATTTTGCTTTTCATTTCTTTGTACCAGAACTAGGTTTTGGAGT
>CAZKUQ010000268.1:0-2068 GCA_964555965.1 uncultured Coxiellaceae bacterium | reverse complement strand
CGGGGATTGACTTCAAGATACGCCGAGCCCAAAATACCCCGCACCGGCAAAAACGGCACGCCCATGCCCCCCAGGAAGGTTGGAAAACGAAACGTACCCCATGTCAAATGGTGTATCAAATCAAAAGATTGTGTTTTCAGTAACTGCTTCACTGTGCGCTTAAGTTGCCATTGCCACCAAATATAAAAAATCCGTGAGTTAAGCTGCTTGTGAGGATGGGCGCCAAAAGCAGGAGCGGCGCAGTAATGAATTTCTAATCCCGTTATTGGACTCATTGCGACGAAAGGTTCCAGATGCGACCTGAAGAAGTCATGAGTAACAAGAGTCACATCATGCCGCTTGATCAATTCCAAAAGCCAGTTCCAACCAACACCGGGCTCAGAGCCCCACAGCGGTGAGCATGCATAGCAAGACAACAAAATGCGTCTTCTAAATTTATTTATATTCAAAAAATCCTCTCGCGAGATAAACAGCGTGCCTATTATTAATGGTCAACCGAGTCGTAGTTAACGCAATTCGTATTTTGCTTTCTGGTTCATGCACACACATTAGCTAAACAATGTTGTACTACAGACATGAGGTAAATTTATATTAAACGTTTTGATCTATTATTTAACTCAGAACCTGATATTGCGGCCAACAAGTATCCTGCCGCCAAAAGAAGTGGAAACATATCAGACTTATTGAAAACACCAGCAATAATCCACGTCGTGACTGCTAACGACACGGATATAGCTTGCATCACCTGACCAGATGCCGAGTCAATTCGACTCGCTTCCATAACTACTTTTCGGCGCCCAACCCGATATAGAAAAAAAAGCGTGTAGCAATAAAGTACTACTGCCACAGCACCGCCTTTAACCAGTAAATAAGCATACCCATTGTGCAAAATTGGAATAAATTGCACGGGTGCGACCTCTTCACCTGCAACGCCACCAAGAGAAATTGATATACCAAGGTCCACTTGCGTGCCAAATCCATGGCCAAGAAGCAATTGAATAGAAGAGCCTGAATAATAGAGTTTTAAAGCCCTCGCTGTCTCGTAGCCTCGCCAGTTTTCATTTATGCTTGCAAAATCATTAAAATCTTTAATCTTGAGTTCTTCCATTGATCGTGCAAGTTTGCCTATGAAAGTATTTTGTAAATCTCTTGTGGCGTCATTAACGATAAAGTTAAGAATTGATATTGACAATAATCCAAGTAAAGCGATCGAAAAAATCCATCGCAACGCATGACGAGCAAATAAACTCAGCGAAGAAATGATACCAATAATCATAACGATCATAATCGTCCGCGAAAAACTAAAGACAACAGACAACGTGCATAATATTGAGCAGAATAATAACAACCCGCTCGACAGTTTTAGACCTTCACGCCACTTTCCATAATACGCAATTAAAATTGTAAGTGCCAATACAGGCGCATAATAGCCTGTACCTGCAACTTCTCGAATTCTTGCCGCTGCTTGAAGAAGCAATTCTGAATGAATTGCAAATGGAATTATATGAAATAGAGCTATCACAGCACCACCATATATAAATGCCCGCATACCTCGAGCAAGGTCAGGTCTGCTTCTATATAGAAAATAACCAACACTTAAGACTAAAATTGGATTTAAAACATACCATACATCTTTAAAATAAAGGTAATTATCAGATCCTATTCCAGATGCCAAGCCAAACAATGCAATTAGAATAAATGGAATTATCACCCTTGCTAGATTTATATTTAGACTAAAGTTTTTTCTTGACATAAGTTTTTTAATTACAATTATGGTCAAAAAGAAGACATTAATTATGCTTAGAAGAGCTGCCGGAAAAAATGCTGCAAAGATCAACAACAGAATAATAAAAAACGTCGGCCAAGAAGCCTGTTGCTTAGTTTCCAGAGGCCTAGGAAAAATAGGTCGAATGGCGCGCTGAGAGCTGTTCATTTATCTCCCACCATTAATTTTTTATAGCACGTAACGAAATGCCCGACCATGCATGAAATCGAAAACTCGGCTTCAATGCGTTCTTGGCCGGTGCTGCCCAGGCGGGCGCGCAATACATCGTCATTTAGCAGCTTT
>CAZKUQ010000267.1:0-2072 GCA_964555965.1 uncultured Coxiellaceae bacterium | reverse complement strand
GGGTAGTAGCTGATGTAGGCGTAGTCCTCGTAGGTGAGAGGCACGATGTACTTGCGCTCAGCGGCCTGAGCGGTGATGCTGAACATCATGGTGATGAACAGCGCCAGGAGACGGATGTACCGTTCCATGAGTTACCTCACTTTCTGTTGTGAAGGAGCGATTTCTAGCTTTTGGAGGATTCCTGAGCTAGCAGCTCTTACTGATATTCAGTAAGAGATAGCCAGATCATGAACCTAACTTAAAACTTGACAATACTTTATCTGAGGTCGACTTACAACCTAATATGTCTTTAGTATAATCGTGTGAATAGCTAAAAAGTTGATTGTTAATAACAAACTTGTAAATCTCACCTTGTCGATCGTAACCAAATTTCGGATCAAGATATTTTATGCCTTGTATTTCACCGATTTTTGTGGTTTCGATTGGTTCTGTGCCAAAAAACCCTGACTTCAAAGAGTTATTAAACATACCAACTACTCTTTCCTGATCATCTTTTTCGTGCGGAATAGCAATGGCAACAGTACAATTATTACCAACTAAATCAATATCACCTACATCACTCCCTAGTCCTCCTTCAACAAGAACTGTTAATTCCCAACCCTCCGGATACTTAAAACTAAACCCATACTCATCATTCGTATAAGTTAACCAGTTTGAAGTGTCGTCTTCACTCCCCTGCTCTGCGTTGGTATTATCATTGACCGCAACACCGTTAGTATTGCCGTTTGGGTTGGTGACAACTGCTGCATTGGTATTTTGGTTGGCGTTGGTATTAGTGGCGATTTGCACAGTGGTGCAACCAGTGACTAGAACTAAACTAGCAGCGACTGTCGATAGAAATAAGATTTTTACTGTGGTCATAGATGGATTTAATCAAAATTAGATAAGTTGATTTTGTAGCTATTCATATAAAGAATAAAAATTTTATCTTTGGCAACATAGAAATAATCTAAAGTATTCAGCGGCATCTCTACTCTAATAGTATGGTCTAGCGCAAAACAATACTGAACTGACCAAGAAATAAAATCATTAGTTTTCACGATACAGCGTTGCCTTTCTTGTTTATCAATGTTGAGACCAATACCATAATAATTACCCTGCGCATCAGAATTATTGAACATAAGCGATAAAGCTCGAATAGACTCCAAACCTTCTGGGTTATATCTATTTATTTCACCTCCAGTGATATCATAAAATCTTTTTCCACCTTTACTATGAGGACCCGGAGTCACTAGATATACTTTGTTATCGATAGCTAGCAGCGATAGATGCGTATTCTGTTTAGTGAAAGTAAGTGGTAAATTTTGAGTAGTATTTATTTTACTCCAATTAATCCCATCTATACTGTGAAGCAAGGCATAATGGTATAAATCGTCTATAGGGACAACAGCAAAAATTTCACTTTCTGTAACAGCTATTTGCTCAAATATTTGGTAACGAATATCAGATGCATGGTTCACAATATAACCTGTTGAATCAATCACTTCCCACTCTGCGCCGTCATTGCTCTTATACGCTTCGATCGTTTGATTTGCTAAACTTGTTAGTATATACAATTCATCTTGAAAAATATAAAGCTGCTGTACATCCGTGGCGTAGCTATTATTGAGTAAAACGTCTAGCTGACTAACTAAGGCAAAGCTAATGCCGTCGCTTGTTACATATACTTGCGTATCATCTGAACCGTAGTTACTGATCGCAACATATAATCGGTCTTGAAAAACGATGGCACCGCTAATGCTTGCTCTCCCATTGCCAAAGTTGTCGGCGACCAATCTCCAAGACTCACCTGTTTTTGAACGATAAATGGCTAATGGATAATCACCATTCAGATTATCAATCCCAAAAGTATAATAGTGTTCTTTAAACTCAATTATTTCATTATGGGAAGTGGGGTGGTGAATATCTCGAATGACGCTAGATAAGTCTGAAGCATTTGATAATGTGGGGTTAAAGCCAATGCAAATGACAATAAAAGTTACCGTGGAGATGAGGATGGTTTTGGATTGGGTCATAAATATGGTTATAAATCTATCTATCCACTATGCAGAATAGCGGGTTTTTACACAAGG
>CAZKUQ010000266.1:333-2075 GCA_964555965.1 uncultured Coxiellaceae bacterium | reverse complement strand
TGGGGCGGTTAGTGCAACAGCATCGTGGGAAACTCAAATTCCATTTCTTCCTTTGCCTACGTTGAAAGCTGAGCGCATTGCTCCTCTGCTTTACCCATTCAGGTTATTTCGCAATGTGGTTAGATTTGTGATAAATTTTCGAGAATTCCCGTCTTTTCCGAACCCGCACCTTCGCTCCAACGCTTTCATTGTCCGGCGAGAATTGTTTGTAGATTATGTAGTCACGCATAAGATACCATTTTGCAAGCGCGATGCACACAAACTTGAGAGTGGTAGAGACGGGTTTACGGCGTTTTTGCAATCACGTGGCCTGGAAACACTTGTGACGGGTGCAGATGGTTGCATTTACAGGGCAAAGCAATGGGTCCATAGCGGCACCTTTCGAGTCCCAGGGCAACCTAACTTATTGGTAGCTGACAATCAGACAACTGCTTATGAAGTGGCTGATCAGCGCTCAAAAAAAATATTTGAAAAGTTTGCTTGGGGCCAAACTTTTAACTGATTCATGGTTCGACTTAAGCAAATTGGTCAACAGATCATATGTATTATCTATTGGATTTTAAATGAATGAAACTCTAATTACATGTCGAGTTTGCAACTCACAAAGTCAGCAGGAATATTTGTCTACTATTGATTTCAATCAGGAGAAAAGCGGCGACCTGTTTAAGTACTATCGTTGCTGTGATTGTCGAAGTATATTTATTTATCCAATTCCAAATAATCTAAGTTTATTTTACAGGCAAGATTATCCCGCTTATTCTGTAAAAAATTCAAATAAAATAGAATCCAATCTCAAATATTTGGAAGCTGCGAAATTAGAAATTGTCAAGCAACATGTTTCTTCTGGTAAGTTAATCGAAATTGGCCCTGCAGCAGGTCGTTTTCTCTCGGCTGCAAATTGTGCCGGTTTTGATGTTTTTGGTATAGAACAAGATACCGACTGCGCCGCGCACATATCAAATACTCTAAAACTTCGAGTTACGTGTAGTGACAAGCCTACGGATGAGTTGCGGAAACTAGCGAACTGTTGTGACGTTGTCGTTGCGTGGCACGTGATTGAGCATTTACAGGATTTAAGGGGGTTTTCCACTGCCGCTTCAAAGGCATTACGTGGATCTAACAGTGTAATTATAATATCTGCACCAAATCCAGAATCTTGGTCATTTAAAATATTTGGTCGCTACTGGGTACACTTGGATGCACCTCGTCATCTAACTTTAATCCCACTTCAGGCACTCGATAAACTTATGGCAGATCAAGGATTGAAAAGAATATCGTGTGTATTCGACGATCCTGTTGGCTTGCAACTAAATAGAATGGGTTGGCAAAGCTCTCTCATGAATCTTAGCAGCAGTAGAAAAGTGCGAGAAAAATTATTGATCCGATTGGGAAGACTATTATCAATAACGATGGCCATATTTGAAAAAATTTCTGATCGTGGGGCTGCATATACTGTAACATATAAAAAAATTGAGGATTTTAATAAAAAATATTAAAATTATATAGAGATCAAAAGGCAGTTTAATTTCCGATGGCCCATATGTCTCTCAAAAGAAATGTCATCGCCAATTATTTGGGACAAGGTTGGTCCGCCTTGATGCATTTGGCCTTTATTCCGCTTTACATTAAATATATGGGATTGGAGGCCTACGGTCTGATCGGAATTTACATCATACTGCAGGCAGCGCTCACGTTGCTTGATATGGGTATGACACCGACCCTCAACCGTGAGATGGCGCGAT
>CAZKUQ010000266.1:0-323 GCA_964555965.1 uncultured Coxiellaceae bacterium | reverse complement strand
GGCGCTCGTACGCTGCAGTCAATTCGTGAATTGCTACTTAGTTTAGAACTGCTTTGTAGTGGCTTGGCTTTTTTGATTGCAGTGAGTGCGTTGACGTTTTCAAACTGGTTTGCACAAAACTGGTTACGTACAACTAATCTACCGCCCCAAACAGTGAGCGATGCGCTTGCCATCATGGGACTGGTCGCGGCATTGCGTTTTATCGAAAGCATCTATCGTGGTGCAATCTTGGGCTTACAAACCCACGTTTGGCTCAATGCGGTCAATGCTGCGCTGGCCACAGCTAGGGGATTGGGTGCTGTTGGTATATTGATTTGGGTATC
>CAZKUQ010000265.1:0-2083 GCA_964555965.1 uncultured Coxiellaceae bacterium | reverse complement strand
GACATACACGATGTAATGATTTTTCAATTGGGATAGAATTAGAAGGAACAGATGATGTACCTTATGAGAAAATACAATATCATCAACTTGGAAAAGTGATTCGGTCGTTAAGATATACTTATCCTGCTATTACAAATGACCGAATTGTTGGGCATGCTGATATTGCGCCTGGGCGCAAGACAGATCCTGGACAAACGTTTGATTGGGCTTATTTAAAAGGAATATTGCTATGATGTTTATTGCTATTTTAATCGCATTAGTCATCGAACGATTTTTTGATTGGAGTCATTTGCGTCAATGGAATTGGTTTATCGCGTTTCAGCGTGTGGTAGCGAATAAATTACAAAGCCAATCACCGTATTTAATCTTAGCGATCTCTATTGTTCCATTTGTCTTTATTGTGGCAGCCATCAATATTATTTTACAAGGATTGCTATTTGGCTTTCCAAAATTGATTTTTCAATTGATTATTTTAATGGCGTCTCTTGGTGCACAAAATCTATGGGCAGATACGTTTGCATGTATCAATATTTTAAGACAAGGTGATGCGCGCAATGCAGCAGAAAAATTAAAAGCAGCATTTGATATTAACGACATGAGCGATCCACAAAAATTACATCAACAACTAGTGCAACGTATTTTTATTGCGTCTAATCACCGCATATTTGCCGCTGTGTTTTGGTTTTTTATACTTGGCCCAGCTGGTGCCATATTATATCGTTTAACGACTTTGTCATTTGAAAGTACGACAAAAGAAAGTGTTTCACCAGATGCAACCTTGGCAGCAGAAAATGTAGAAAGTACATTAGATTGGGTTCCTGTGCGTATTTTAACTTTCTTGTTTGCGCTAGGCGGTCAGTTTGTGCAAGTTCTCAATGCTTGGCGCAAGAAAATGATGCTTGGTATTCATGCAAATGAAGAATTGCTTACTGACTGTGGTTTTGCAGCATTAGGATTTGAAGATCATGCCAAAATTTCAGAAGATGGGTCAGTAGAAGAAGCAGCAATTAGTTTGCTAGATCGAACATTTGTCATCGCATTAGTTTTCATTGCATTAATCGTATTGGTTATTTAATGGCGCGTTTATTTTTTCTGATGGCGATAGTATTTTTTTCTCAAATAACATTTGCAAATTGCACAGTTACCGATGATCTCGGTAAAACAATTCAACTGAAACAGCCAGCACAACGGGTGATGGTGCTTTCGCCTGATCTCACTGAAATAATGTATGCAATCGGTGCAGAAAAAAATATTGTTGGTGTGATAAGCGGCAGTGATTATCCAAAAGAGGCAAAAAATAAATTAGTGATTGGCTCTTATACTGGGCTTGATATGGAGCGAATTATTTCGCTGCATCCTGATTTAATTATTACTTGGCAGGGCAATTTTTTGCGGCAACTTCGTGTGTTGGCTTCGATGAATATTCCTGTTTATACCAATTATCCAAAGCAGCTTGAAGATGTGGTTAAGACAATGAAGAATTTGGCTTGTTTGACAAATAGCCATGAAAAAGCAAAACTCGCGATCCAGCAATATAAAAAAAAATTATTGCTAATACGCGAACAATATCAACAGCAAAAGCCAGTCACCGTGTTTTATCAAATGGGTGGTTACGCTTTGATGACAGTGAACCAAAATAGTTGGATTAATCAAGCGATTGCTATTTGCGGTGGAAAAAACATTTTTGCGAATGCGCATTCAATCGCGCCTGAAGTCAGTATGGAATCAGTGATTGCAGCAAACCCAGCAGTCATTATTAGCGATGCAGAAGGGATGGATTGGCAATCTCGTTGGCAGCATTGGCCGCAGTTAAAAGCCGTTTCGAATCATGCTTTATTCACTATTTCGCCTGATTTAATTTCAAGAGCAGGCCCACGCTTGATAGAAGGTGCACAGCAAATTTGTACTGATTTGCAGCTAGCAAGAAAACATTAACCTATTGTTTTTAATCACATTGCTTTTTTAAATCCGCAAATTCAAAGGATTCGGCCTAAAATTAAGTTAAAATATTAGTTTGACATCAATAGTGCAGGCTTTGGTTTTTAAGCCTATTCGGTTACACTTATCGCCCAAAAACTAGACC
>CAZKUQ010000264.1:0-2086 GCA_964555965.1 uncultured Coxiellaceae bacterium | reverse complement strand
GATGACAAAGCCGAGTTTCCATGTTTTTCTGCGAAAAACTGCGTAACATGAGTTATTTCAATTATTGAGGTAAACAAACATGAGTATTAATGCAAGGCGGTACTTGGAAAAAGTGCGCGGAAAGTTGACACTGGGTAGTGCTATTCGATCAATACGTCTTTGTGAAGAAGAAAGTCAAACTGCTTTTGCAAAAAAGATAAAAGTATCTACGCAATACTTATGTGATTTGGAGCATAATCGTAAAATTATCAGTCCAAAAAAAGCGAAAAAAATTGCTGAAATACTTGGTTATTCACCAGAACAATTTGTTGCATTAGCAATACAGGATTCTCTTGATCGTGATCACATCCACATGTTAGTTGAAGTTAAGACAGCTTAAGTTAATAAATGCTACCTATAAAATTGGAATGCGCCCAAGAAAAGCATTGTTAGAATCTGAAGAGCTTCAAACAGCAAAGCGAGAAAAGATATTAATGAAGATTCCTGTGCTACAGCTGATAAAAGAATACCGCAGAGTGCACACACGAATCCGATGACCATCTGGGTCGAGTGCCACAAACGTTAAACCAAAGACTGCTTTTTGTTTAACACACTTAGAAAAATATTTTTGGCAATTACAAGATTGAAGCATTATTTGTAATAGTTTTTACTATCACAAGTTATATAGTCGTGCGAATTATGCTATTTTCTATGGTTTCTACGAGCTAGAAATAACAAATTCTGAAAAATCGATATTTACCAACCAATCTAGTACGGAGCGTATTTCCAGGCCATCGGGATAAGTTTTTTCCCTTTTTATTTCTTTTACCAATTGAATTTTCTTTACTTTAGGCAAATGCTGATCAAAGTATCTGAAATTTTTATGAGGGGTATCATCTGCCCATTTAATTTCAATCAAGCAACATGGCTTATCATCAATTACAACTAAAAAATCAATTTCATGCCCCTCTTTGGTTCTAACAAAAAATAATGAACCTGTTGCTCCATGAATATCTTCTATATGATGCAGTTCTTTCATGATTGCTGCCGCCACTAGATTTTCTAGCTTGATACCATTATTATTTGTTATTTGGACAAAATCATAAAAATAATATTTAGGTTCTTTTAGAATTGATCTTCCAATATGTTTAGAGTAAGGCGTCACTTTAAAGACGATGTATAAATCTTCCAGTAATTGCAGCCATCTCTTAATTGTCTTTGCATCTTTTTCTAAAGTACGGCCTAAATTCGCATAGGAAACAGGGGAGCCTACATTTGCATATAATAATATAATTAAATCTTCTATCGATTTAATGTCTCTAATACTCTGCAAATCAAGAATATCCTGCCGCAGAATAATATCAATATGACTGCGACGCCAACGCTTATAATAGGACGGCTCACCTTTTAAAAAAGGCTCGGGGAAACCACTGCAATGCCATAATCTCTCGAATGCTTCTTCTTTTGAATAAATTTGTTTTGCTTCCTTTAGATCAACTGGATGCAAGCGATATTGAAAATAACGACCCGCCAATGAGTCGCCCATTTTTTGGTAGGTATTCAGCTTTGCGCTGCCTGTTACTAAAATTCTGGGGCGAACACCTTCTGTATCATAAATTCCTTTTAACCAGCGCTTCCATTGATGCATTTTATGCAGTTCGTCAAAAATAACTAAAGACTTGTGGCGATCCCAGCTCATTTCTTTTAGGGCAAGTCGATGTGCTGCAAGATCATAATTGAAATAATCAAAATCTACGCTGAGCGATTTTGACAATGTTGTTTTTCCTGCCTGTCTTGGGCCGGTTATCAACACAATCTTCTGCTCTAAGTCTTGTTGAACATAATTAAAAATAGTACGTTTCATATTGACTATTATGGCATTAATTCCCGAAAAGTCAAGTCTATTCAGGAATTCATTCCTGAATAGACATGCATAACACCAGCTGTGGGCCTTCTTGAAAGTACAAAATCTCATGCGCTTTTCGCATGATGAAGCAATCCAGAAACAGCGCGATAGGGACTGGATTGCTTCACTTCACAAAAAAACGTGAAGTTCGCAATAATGGTATGGACCCTGCCATTTACTAAAAGGCTTCAAAAGAGCCAG
>CAZKUQ010000263.1:0-2089 GCA_964555965.1 uncultured Coxiellaceae bacterium | reverse complement strand
GATCTATTTGTAATGCAATCGTTTGAGTCCATGCTAAATTTTTTATTACAGTGAGGGATTCGGTTTGAATGGTGCTGATTAATTCTTCTCTTGATAGTGTATCCAGATAGGATAATAAGTTTTGTAGTGCTTCATGAATTTCTGCAAGAATTGTGTTTATTTGTTCAATGTCGAGTCTCGATAACGATCTGATCAGATCATCGATGTTTGATCCGCTGGCTGGATTGTATGAAGCATTGGCTGACGATGCAGCATGTAATAATGCTTGAGGTGTAGAGGTGTGTGTAAACATACATTGTCGGAGGCAAGTGTTGGGACGATTAATATTTTTTATAATTTGTACAATATTATATCGTTTGTTTTAGAATGTATCAAATGAATTAATTATGTTCAAAAATAATCAAACTCAATAGAAATACATAAATTACCTAAAAAACAATCACTTGTATGTCATATCACCTGATTTATTTGTAACTATTCAGCGGGTACCACTGACCTAATCGTGCCCGTGAGCGTGCCGGTGCCCGCGTGCGGCTTTTCCTATCCATTTTAATCAGCCATAAATGCAGGCATTTTGCCTTGAAATAATAACTCCAGTGCTTCTGTCATAGTAACATTATGCTTTTGACATGTGAGAAGATAACTTCTTATTCTGCAAAATATACGTGCTCCTTCCATAGATCGGAAACACCCTGATATTTTCTGTTGCACTTTTGTCATACGTAAATCATTCTCGCCATTATTATTGGTAAAAGGCACCAACGGATCTTCCATAAATCTCAGAACATCACTTTCAAAATTTCTTAATCGCTCAAGTAAATTTCTTGATTTCGATTTCTTAACACGTCCGCGTCGTTTTGGTTGTATTGGAATAAGTGGCGGTGGCGGCAACGGCGATTCTAATTCACCTGCTTTAATGATATCGCGATATTTATTCTTGTATTCTGCACACTGATCATATGAAAGAACTTTCATTTCTGCTGCATTAACTGCATCATTAATTTCAAGCAACAACAATTTCATACTGTAAGCCCATGTCTGTTTATCTTCTTCATGAGCGTAAGTTAATTCTCGAATATGATGCGCATTGCATAGGCCATGGCTGCATGAATAAGTGAAATATGGTTTCCAGTGATCATGAATCAGTGTGCCTGTAAAGTGAGGTAAAATCCCCATTTCATCCATGGCATCAGAGCCACGTTTTTCATGAGGATAAAAATAAGACCATAATTCGCTTGAAACAGAATGTAACCAGAGTGTTTTTTATTCACATTAATGCCTGTTTCATCAGCGTTCAATACCTTTTCTGCCAATAATTCTGATTTTGCTTTTTCATCGAATCGTTCTAATAATAAATAAGCCTCTTTGTTAAGAAGCGATTCTGCTTTATTTAGCGTCTCAGTTACGCTAATCTTATCGAGTTTCATTCATGCACAGTTTTTTCAGTTAATTTAGTAAAGTGTATCATGTGTTTTTAAATCGCTATTTTCCCCTTCTACAATCACTATCAGCCAATTATTTTTTTGAATACTTATTCCTTGATAATTAGAGTAATAACTCAATCTAGGGTGAAGATATTTATCTTAAAACAGCGATTTTTAATGCTGTCTCCTCATACTTTTATTTTTCAAAAATCTCATCAAAACCATGTCAAATAAAATTTAAATTTTTTGTAATTATTTTATGGAGAATACCAAATGAATTTTGATCATGAAAAGCTGGATGTTTACCAAGTTGCAATTGATTTAGTTATTTTAATTAACACTGTCGTAGAAAACTTACCTCGTGGCAGAGCCTATATCGCAGATCAATTACAACGTGCTGGTGCTTCTGTTCCACTTAATATTGCTGAAGGTTCAGGCGAATTCTCCGCAAATGAGAAAATCAGGTTTTATAGGATAGCAAAAAGATCAGCCACAGAATGCGCAGCTATACTTGATATCTGTCGACGCCTTGAGATTATTGATGAAAAAAATTATTCAAAATTACGAGAATTATTAATGCGAATAGTTTCAATGTTAATTAAAATGGCTAAGACTTTTGATAAAACCTAAGAAAAGCCGCACGCGGGCACCGGCACGCTCACGGG
>CAZKUQ010000262.1:0-2090 GCA_964555965.1 uncultured Coxiellaceae bacterium | reverse complement strand
GGAATCGCCGACTAAATATTGTTCAACTGACAAATCCTTTTCCCAGTCAATTGGTCTAGTTACAATTCTTCCAATCCTTTTTGTTTTATTTTAATTTTGATGAAATACTTGGATGCCAGCTTTCGCTGGCATGACAGCCGCTCATCTCATCTTCTTAAAAAAAAATTTATTTATTTTTTCTTATTACTATTATTTACCAATGCGTTTGCTATGACAGAAAGCACAATTGATTCTTATCCATTTTCATCACCACAACAAGCAAACCGTTTTGCTGTTATTACACAAGAATTACGTTGTGTTGTTTGTCAAAATCAAAACTTAGCTGATTCAAATGCACCACTGGCAAAAGATATGCGTCAGAAAATTTATCAAATGATTTTAAATAATGAATCAGACACTGACATTAAAAATTATTTTCTTAATCGTTACGGTGATTTTATTTTATTAAATCCACGGCTCAATCAACTCACCTCACCACTTTGGTTTTTTCCTTTTTTTGCATTTGCATTTGTCGGTATTATTTTTTGGCGATTATTTCGTTAAAAAGTTATGACACCCTCATTCCTTATCTTGTAGTAAAATAAGCTATTAGCTTTATGTTTTTTAGGATTTGCCAAGATGGAATTGGAAAAAAATATCAAATTAATTAAGCCGATAAAAAAATATCCTATCATTGGTTGGCGGGAATGGATTGCCTTACCTGAATTCAATATTCCTAAAATTAAGGCAAAAATTGATACAGGCGCACGCACGTCTGCATTACACGCATTCTCATTACGGCCATTCACTGAAAATGGAAAACAAAAAATTTCGTTTGATATCCATCCGTTACAACATAACACAGAAAAAATTATTACCTGTAGCGCTGATATTGTTGATAAACGCCTAGTAACAGATTCCGGCGGACATGCAGAAGAACGTTTTGTGATCGAAACACCGATAATTGTTGCTGGACAAACCTGGTCGATTGAGATTACTCTCACCGAGCGCGAAAATATGCTGTTTCGAATGCTGCTTGGCAGGAGTGCCCTTCGTAAGCGTTTCATCGTTAATCCTTTTCGCTCATTCGTCACCACAAAACGTTATCAAAAAAAGGCAACATAGAAATGAAAATAGCCATTTTATCGAGGAAAGAGTCACTTTATTCAACGCGTCGCTTAATTGAGGCTGCAGCAGCACGCGGACATCAAGCTGACACGATCGATACCATGCGCTGCTATATGAACATCACTTCTTCACAACCTACTATTCATTACAAAGGTAACGAATTAGGTCACTATGATGCAGTGATTCCACGTGTTGGCGCATCAGTCACTTTTTATGGTGCGGCAGTCATTCGACAACTGGAAATGATGGGCGTGTTATGTGTTAATGACTCTGTTGCGATTACACGCGCACGCGACAAATTACGTTGCCTACAATTACTTTCTAAAAAAGGCATTGGATTGCCTATCACTGGATTTGCACATTCACTCGATGAAATTAAAGATTTAATTAAAATGGTTGGCGGGCCGCCTTTAGTCATTAAATTTTTGGAAGGCACACAAGGTATTGGCGTCATCTTAGTCGAAACATCTAAAGCCGCTCGCAGTGTTCTCGAAGCTTTTTTAGGCTTAAAAGTGAATATTATGGTGCAAGAATATATTAAAGAAGCAAATGGTGCTGATATTCGCTGTTTTGTTGTTGGTGGCAATGTGGTAGCAGCAATGAAACGTCAAGCAAAATCACCTGAAGAATTTCGTTCCAATTTACATCGTGGCGGCACTGCTGTACCAGTTGATATCACAGAAGAAGAAAGAAATATGGCTATCCGTGCTGCGCATATTATTGGGTTAAATGTAGCTGGTGTAGATATCGTCCGCTCTGATCGCGGCCCATTGATTATGGAAGTGAATGCATCCCCTGGTCTTGAAGGCATAGAAAAAACAACTGATGTTGATGTCGCCAGTCATATTATTCAATTTATTGAAAATAGCATCGAAGAAAACGGAAAAAAATAATGGCACAGTTTATTAACGCGAATCTCGGTTAAGAAACCTTGTCATGCCAGCTTTCGCTGGCATCTATTTTTTGGTTATTTTCGGACATTA
>CAZKUQ010000261.1:0-2113 GCA_964555965.1 uncultured Coxiellaceae bacterium | reverse complement strand
CCATGCGAACAATGCCCGAACGATGCCATGCGCGTATATGGACTCACCCGGTTTGTGAAGAAAAATTTTCATTGTTGACAAAATTAAGAATAGATTGCTTGCGTATATCCGACGTCTTAATGAGCATTTAAAAAATTGCTCGCGCCCTGATGAAATTCGCACTCCGTCTCCTTTAACGCCTTCGCGACTTCATTGCTGAGCCAGCACGCCTGACAGGGTTTGACAGAGTTGATCTTATCTATTTTGCCATCAACGTTATTTTTCCTCGCAATCGATTAAGTGTATTTAACGCACTAACATTTCTTTCTTTTCTTACCAGTTACTGACGCATTTTTTACGCGGCATTTTTATAATCAGTCTGATATTCCATTTCATTTTTTATTAAAGAAAATGCCACACGTGCATTCCTGTTAGCTACAGCAACAGTCGTGCAATTGTAGCCAGCACGATCTTGTAGTTTACATATCCACTGACTGCGCTTATCATTCTTTTTCGGCGCATATTTCACAACGGATCGTCCTCCGTGAATTAACAGGCTTCGAATATAGACATCACCTCGCTTGCTAATGCCAAGCAATTTATCTTTTCCACCGCTGGAATGTTGTCGTGGCACCAAACCCAAATATGCTGCAAAATGCCTTCCATTTTTAAATAATTTTGGATTACTCAACACCGTGACTAAAATCGTTGCGCTTAGCACTCCAATTCCAGGAATGGTTTGTAGTTTTTGACAAATTGGATTCGTATTGGCAATGGCCTCTAATTTTCGATCGCATTTTTCAATACGCTTGTTTATTTCCGTCAGTTCTTCATAAATCTCAATACACAGTTCTCGCATCATACTCGTTAAATTAAATTTATTTTCAGTATCACCACTCACTTCCGCCAGAAATTTTTTAATATTTCGAACACCTTGGGGATGAAAAACGCCATATTCATACAATAACCCGCGAATTTCATTAATTAATGTCGTTCTTTCACTCACTAATCTTGACCTGATTCGATGAACACATCGAATATCCTGTTCTGCTTCATCGTTAATGGGCACAAATCTCGTTCTTGGCCTGCTGGCCGCTTCAACAATGGCTTCTGCATCATTTCGATCATTTTTATTGCCGCGTACAAATGGCTTTACATATTGAGGACTAATCAATTTTACCTCATGCCCAAACTTCTGAAATTCTCTTGCCCAATAATGTGATCCACCGCAAACCTCCATGATAATCGTGCATGGCTCTAGTTGCGCAATGAATTTTATCAAATCCAAACGCTTTAATTTCTTTTTTAAAACTGCTGTTCCTAACGCATCAACACCGTGCAGTTGGAAAATTTCTTTTGCAATATCTATACCTAATAGTGTAACTTTCTTCATGGATTCATCCTTCTTAAATTTAAATAATTGACCCTAACAGGCAACTATTTTGGCGCATTATTCATGACGCCGCTACAAAGTTGGGTGAGTCCATTTCATTGTTTTTTGCGTTTTTCAAATCGTTCTGTTCAAAAAAAAGTCCTGTATTGCGCAAGCCTTCAAAAAGATTTATTTTTTGCCATGGACAAAACCGGTAGACAACCACGCATTCATAAACCCAACACGATTCATCATGTGATGATTCGCGGCAACAATCGTCACGATATTTTTTATCACCATGATCACTTTAATCATTTTCTAGATATTGTTGCTGAAAGCGCAGAAAAATTCGATCATAAAATTATCGCCTACTGCTTAATGAATAATCATGTGCATTTACTTATTCAAATCAATCAGTCGCCACTTTCAGCGGTTATGCAAAATATCAATTTTCGGTATGCGCGATGGTTCAATAGCCAATTAAATAGGATCGGACATTTGTTTCAAGGGCGATACCGCTCTATCGAAGTTTCAGACAGATTTTATCTGATTAATTTATTTCGTTATATTCATTTAAATCCTGATAAATTGGATTCGCCCATGTCGTGAGCCTATAAAAGCCTGGACATCTTATTTTTGAGATGAGCCATTAAGCCTGTACGTAATGACGTACTTATATTTGGAGACGACATGGCACTGATAGTTTTCTGGGGCAACAAATGTTGCTAGGGGCGCGCTTGAAGTCAAACTTTTTTGTTTGCG
>CAZKUQ010000260.1:0-2116 GCA_964555965.1 uncultured Coxiellaceae bacterium | reverse complement strand
ATCGTATGATCACTTGAGGAGGTAAATTGGGTGGCTATGCAGGGGGTGTGGAACGCAAACGATATTTGATCAATCATGAGGTTAGAAGTTTTTCCTAGCCTGCAATGAGTGTAACGAATTACAAGGAAAAAGCTGCTTTTTAATGATAAACAAAGAATTCATTATGAATGAAAAGATAGTTGTCCGACTGAAGTTCATTGGGTAAAAGCGGCGTTTTAAATTTCTGCTTCAAACAATCTAAACGTATTTTTCTCTGCTGATAAGATTTTCTTCATAATTTTTAATAAAATAAGGGTAATAAGCGAGGTAATATGAAAAAAAAGGTAATTGGCTGTTAACATTACCCTTATTATTTGATCTCACATCTGCTGAACAAGCAATAAATGGGTGAAATATCCCCTCTCACAACACTGATTTTTTGAGAAACATACATCAAAATTGTTTTTATTAAATAATGACTATAAATATATGGTTTTTATAGTATAATAAGGACATAAATATATACTCATTTGCGAGGCAACAAATGCGTAAATTTTGGCTTACAATAAAACAGTTGGACAGGCAATTAGCGCAATGGAAGTTTGTTAGTGAAAAATATGGCAAGCCCAGAGAGGGTTGGCTAAAGACGGTGCGTAAGGCACTCAATATGTCTGCTGAGCAACTTGCGCATCGTCTTGCATTGTCACGTTCACGGATCATTCAGCTTGAACATGCAGAAATACGGGATGCTGTTACATTGCGTAGTTTGCGAGAAGCTGCACACGCGTTGGAGTGTGAACTTGTCTATGCAATTGTACCGAGAAGTAATTCAGCTTTAGAAAGCATTATTAAGACCAGAGCAGAGCAAATTGCAAAAGAGACAATGAGAAAGGTCGCGCATTCTATGTCACTAGAAGCACAGTCGATAAACGAAGACATCTTGGAAGAACAAAAAGAAGAGCTTGTGAAATATTTAATGGAGGATGTAAGAAAAAATATTTGGAATGATCAGGCAATAGAGCCGAACGGGCAATTACAGAATTTTTCATATAAGGATTCATCTAAAAAAGAAAACTTTGTAGGGAAAAATAAGAAAGAAAAACAGCAAAAAACAAGATCCAAAAAACAAATTAAGAAATCTTTAAAGAAGAAATAAAAATGAAATTTAAATATGCTGCAGGAATAACGCCCCTAGATCGTGATGAGTTAGATGGGCTCAAGCCGGGGCATATAGCAACACAAGGTCAATTAGACGAATGGGAATCAGCAAATATTGCTAAGGCAAGGATTTGGTTGTTTCATAAAGCCAAGCATAGAACTTGTCTCACTATTGATTTTATAAAATTGTTGCATAAAAAAATGTTTAATGAGACATGGAAGTGGGCGGGATGTTTTAGAAAAACAGAAAAAAACATTGGAATTGATCCTTGTGAAATTCCTGTGGCATTAAAAAATTTGTTGGATGATGTGGTTTATCAAATTGAAAATGCTATTTATCCTATTGAAGAAATTGCTTGTCGTTTCCATCATAGGTTAGTTTGGATTCACCCATTTTCAAATGGAAACGGTCGGCATGCAAGAATGATGGCTGATGTGCTTCTGGTGCAGAATTTTAAGCCCAGTTTTACATGGGGGGCTCATAAACGTGAAACCTCAAAAAGTCATATACGAAAACAATATATCGATGCTCTAAGGCAGGCAGACAAGGGTGACTATACCAAACTATTGGTATTTGTTCGGATGTGATATTAAATTTTCTGAAGAAATTCAAAATTTTATGTGCTTATTACAAGCTTGAATCTTTTGTTTTTTTCGCAGAAAGCAATGTTTCAATGATGATGTTTTCGGGTATTTTTTACTGGCAAACAAGCGCTGAAGGCGAAATTTGTCGAACGTTGATCCAACGAGTACTATAACCTCCTTCAGGTGCATCAGGACAGTTTTGTATAACGGCTACATCCTGCGTAGAGGGGTCGATATAGTAAAACTTTATCGACATTATTTCTCCAGCAAATGTTTTATAAACTATTGTCTTACTGTTCCCAGGCTCGATATCATGGTGGCTGCCCTCTGATACTACCCATATTGGAATTGAAGTCTGATTTTTGACGACGATAGCATTATAGGCATAAGCATT
>CAZKUQ010000259.1:0-2120 GCA_964555965.1 uncultured Coxiellaceae bacterium | reverse complement strand
TAGGTGCTGAAGACACCGATATGTTAGTAATGATGGAAACTTATTTTGACAACATCACGGATGGAAAAAAGGAAGCATTGAAACAATACGATGAACAATTTCCGAATGGCGTGAAAGATGAGCCATGTGATTTTGATTTCCGCCCGCTAGTTAGAGCAATCAAAAATGATATGGTTGCTAATGATCAGCCTAATGAAGCAACAGAAGAAGAATTAAAAAAATTCCGAGACTATTTCACACCGAAAGCAACCGATGTGATCACATCTGGTAAACACTTTAATATGCAACATTTGCTTAAAGCATTTGAAGTTTATAATCAAAATTATGCTTCATGGTGGAGTGGAGATCAATTATCATTATTTTGGCGGCAAGTGATAGGTTACTTAGAACGATTAGTGCCAGCCTGTTATGCCCAAGCTCTTTGCCAAGGGTTATACCATGTTGTTGAAAAAAAGAAGCCATTAGAACGTGGTTTAAATTAGATAATGATGAGGTTTATTATCCTCTAGATCGTGATCCTACGTGGAAGCTTGGTACGGATTTTGGGGTTTATAGTTATTTCGGTGCGCCCCTCGCTGGAACGCATCTCTTTGTGTTTGGGGCGCATCCGTCTGCGTTGGCGGTGGTGCTTGCGGCTAAAATCCTATGGCGAGCAAAAGCAGAAGAGCTTAGGATGTTTAAAATCCGTTTGCAATATCCAGAAGACCAGCAAACATTAGGCCATCGTTCGCGGGGCTGTCAGATTGTCTAATGTATTTTCTACTTCATGTTCTTAATTTATGCGAAATCAATAAAGATTTTTGTTATGATTCATTAATAAAGCAAGCTATGTACTAGGATGTCGAGTTTAAGAGAAATAAACTATCATGTTACCTTGACCTCTCAAAAATCACCCTCATATATATTTATGGATAAAAGCTTGAGGTAACACATTATGCGAATGGATAAATTAACCAGCAAATTTCAATCAGCATTAGCCGATGCGCAATCAATGGCATTAGGGTTAGATAATGCAGTGATTGAACCGCAGCACGTGATGCAAGCATTATTAAACGAACAAGGTGGCACAGCAAATTCAATGCTGACTAAAGCACAAGCCAATCTCACTAATTTACGTTCGCAACTTGATGCTTCAATTAAACGTTTACCAAAAGTTGAAGGCACTGGTGGTGAAGTTCATATTTCCAATGAATTAAATCGTATTTTAAATTTAACCGACAAGCTTGCGCAAAAACGTAAAGATCAATATATCTCAAGCGAATTATTTTTGCTTGCCGCTGTCGATGATCAAGGTTCTCTGGGTGATATTTTACGAAAATGCGGTGCAACAAAAATAAATATCGAAAAAGCCATTGATGAAGAACGCGGAGGACAAAGCGTGCAAGATCCCAATGCAGAAGATCAACGAAATGCGTTAGCGAAATACACAATTGATTTAACTGAGCAAGCCAGCAAAGGAAAATTAGATCCAGTAATTGGGCGTGATGCAGAAATTCGTCGCACAATACAAGTGTTGCAACGTCGCACGAAAAATAATCCGGTGTTAATTGGCGAACCAGGTGTGGGCAAAACAGCAATTGTTGAAGGCTTAGCGCAACGCATTGTGAATGGTGAAGTGCCAGAAGGATTGCGCGATAAACGATTATTGGCACTAGATTTAGGCGCATTAATTGCAGGTGCAAAATATCGTGGTGAATTCGAAGAACGTTTGAAAGCAGTATTAAAAGATTTAGCGAAAGAAGAAGGGCAAATCATTTTATTTATTGATGAATTGCACACCATGGTTGGCGCAGGTAAAGCAGAAGGTGCGATGGATGCAGGAAATATGTTAAAACCCGCGCTTGCACGTGGCGAATTACATTGCGTTGGTGCTACGACTTTAGATGAATATCGAAAATATGTAGAAAAAGATGCAGCACTTGAGCGCCGTTTTCAACGTATATTAGTTGAAGAACCCAGTGTGCCAGATACCATTGCGATTTTGCGTGGATTGAAAGAAAAATATGAAGTGCATCATGGTGTGGAAATTACTGATTCTGCAATTGTTGCTGCTGCAACATTATCGCATCGTTATATCACCGATCGTAATTTGCCAGATAAAGCCATTGATTTAATCGATG
>CAZKUQ010000258.1:0-2133 GCA_964555965.1 uncultured Coxiellaceae bacterium | reverse complement strand
GACCGCGTGTAATGATCGCGCTTCTTGCATTGGCGCCCAATTCCACGCCGTCTGAAATACCGGTTGCGATGGCAATGACATTTTTAACCACACCGCCTACTTCAACACCTGGAACATCATTGCTAGGATAAACACGGAAAATCGAACTATTAAATCGTTGTGTTTGTTCGGATAATAATTTTTTATCGCGGCTTGCGATGACAACTGCTGCAGGTAATCCTGCTGCTACCTCACGTGCAAAAGAAGGGCCAGATAGCACAGCAAATTTATAGTCACGGCCTAATACTTCGGCAACGACTTCATTTAATAATTGACCAGTATCAGTATCTAATCCTTTGGTGGCACAAGTAATACGAATACTTGGTGTGATAAGTGGTTTTAACATGATAAGTGTTGCACGAAATCCAACAGATGGGATAGCAATAATAATATCGTCGATATGTTTGACCGCTTCAACTAGATTAGCAGTTGGATAAATATGCTCAGGAAAATCAAAACCGGGAAGGAACTGACTATTAGCTCTTTCAGCAAGCATGCCAGCCACTTCGTTAATCTCGACACTCCAGAGATTAACAGTTTGCCCGCGCCTTGCGAGATAAAGTGCAAGTGCTGTGCCCCATGAACCTGCTCCCAAAATAGTAATTGGCTTTAACTGCTGATTTTCCATATCTCATCCTTTTACATAACGAATTTATAATTAATCTTTTGCGATTCCGTCATCCTCGCGCAAGCGGGGATCTATTCAAAATCAATTCGCTTTTTGTTTGCCATCACCTTCACCGCTTTGCTGATCCATGTGTTGCGCATATAACGCATCAAAATTAACTGGTGCAAGAATAAGTTGGGGAAAGCCGCCACGAACTACCATATCAGAAACAACTTCACGTGCATATGGGAATAAAATATTGGGGCAGAAACTGCCGAGCATTTGGTGAAGCTGATCATTTGGAAAATTGCTGATCATGAACACGCCAGCTTGATGAACTTCAATTAAAAATGCAGTCTTTTTATCAGAAGTAACGGTTGCCGTAATGGATAACACCACTTCATGCATATTATCTTGAATACGATTACTTTTTGTTTCAAGATTCAAAGAAACTTCTGGTTTCCATTCTTCTGTAAATGTATGCGGTGTATTAGGTGATTCAAAAGAAATATCTTTGGTATAAATACGTTGAATTTCAAATTGTGGTGCATTTTTATCTTGATGTTGCATGTGACAACCCTTACTTGTTATGAATTTAATAAACCATCGAGTTTACCTGACTTTGCTAATGCAGCAAGATCTTCGTAACCACCAATGGATTGATCGTTAATAAAAATTTGTGGTACCGTGCGTCGCTTGCTTAGACGAATCATTTCTTCACGTTTGCCATCATCAAGGTCAATTCGAATTTCTTCAAATGATGTCTTGCGAGAGGCGAGTAATTCTTTTGCTAAACGGCAATAAGGACAATCGTCTGTCGTGTAGATAACAATTTTCGTCATTTTGTATCCTTTATCAGGGGTAAGTCTGCATCAATCCATGTACGAATACCTAATGAAAAAGTATTATACCCATTTTTTAACAAATGAGCGGCTACTTTTTGTGATTCTATACCGCTGTTGCATACAATAATAATGGGACGCTTTTTATATTTTTCGATTTTTTTATAATTGTTTAGATCAGCCGCAGACAGCGATAGAGCATCAATAATGTGGCCTTTAGCAAATAACTCGCTAGCGCGTATGTCGATAATCACTGCATTTTGACGATTAATGAGTTGCACAGCTTGCGCGGCGTTTATATTTACCTGATTACGGCGCATGCGAAAAAACTCTACTATCATTAATAAAATCAGCACCAGCGCAAACGCATAAGTCAACGCCAGATGTTTTGCGATAAATTGTCCTAAATCTTGCATGTAAAGCCCTTTCATTAAAATAATTTTCAAGTTGGTTAATTTATCGGGTCTTGGCGTTTGGGGCAATGATTTCATCGTCTTGCTACGCACCAAACATCAATTTTGACCAATCCATGGGCTTGTAAAGTGCGACAAAATTCAGAAATCGTGCTGCCTGTCGTGATAACATCATCGATCACCGCCACGTGTTTTCCGCGAAAATTTCCGCGAATTTCAAACGCATTTTTCA
>CAZKUQ010000257.1:610-2136 GCA_964555965.1 uncultured Coxiellaceae bacterium | reverse complement strand
GAAGTGAAGAAAGGGTAAAGATTGCAGTCATATATCCGGCATCTGAATAAATATTTACGTTACCGTATCTTTCCTATTCGTGCCCTGATGAACTTCGCGCGTTTTCTCCTTATCAGGCTTGCGGCTCTTCTTTCGAAAGCCATGACCCCAAGCAGGTTCTGAAAACGCCGGTCTTACCTATTTCTCATCAACTTCGTTTATCCTTCGCAATTCTGGGAGCACCTCGCTTTGTTACAAAACTTCTACTCGTTAAAACGACACCAATAAAAAGTTAACTGGCTTTCTGATAATGTTTTCCGCTCAGTAAGATGGCCATAGCAATCCGTGCATTTTTATTGGCCAGCGCAACGCTGACCTTATTAACACTAGCCCGCTCTTTAAGCGCATTAATCCAATTACTACGCGCATCCGTTTTCTTTTTCGCATGCAAAACCACAGAGCGTGCCCCATGAATAAACATCCGCCGCACAAAATCATCTCCGCGTTTACTGATGCCTAATAATCGATTCTTACCCCCACTCGAATTCTGTTTGGGTACTAATCCTAAAAATGCCGCTAAATGACGACCATTTTTAAAACCGCTCCCGTCACCTACTAACGCATATAAAGCGGTGGCAGTAATAACGCCAATCCCTTCAATTTCCATCAAACGTTGACCCTTCTCATTCACTTCTATTAATGCTTTTAATTGAAGATCCAAACTATCAATTTGTTCGTCTACCATCAGAAAAAAATTATATTGTGTTTCTAATAAATGCTTCATCATTACTGTCAAACCATTCTCTTGGGTGCGATCAAACAAGCTGGGTAATATTTTTCTTAGTTTGCTTAATCCAACCGGCACTACGATCCCGTACTCTGCAAGCAATCCTCGCATTTGATTACTGGTTTTGGTGCGTGTTTCAATATAACCTTCACGAATCCTCAAGATGCTTTGGATATCTTGTTGTTCAATACTTTTGGGTGATACAAAGCGCATACCAATTGCTTTGGAGGCGTTCACAATTCCTTCTGCATCTTTACTATCATTTTTATTACCTTTCACATAAGGCTTCACATATTGAGGCGCAATCAATTTTACCGTATGTCCTAACTCTTGAAAGACACGCGCCCAATAATTGGCGCTTCCACAAGCTTCCATTACGATTTCACAGACAGGCAATTTGGCGAGCGTTTTAACCAAACTATTTCGTGTCACTTTCTTGTTGAATTGAATCGCTCCTGCCGCATTCACACCACATAATTGAAAGACATTTTTTGCAAGATCAATACCAAGTGTTGTAATATTCATATCGGACTCTCCTCTCGTTTATAGTAATGATTCAACCTCATGGTTGACCTAAAATCATTATGGCACTTTTTGATGCCGGTGGTTCTTCGGAGCCCGTGAGAGGTGAGTCCATTTCATTAGGCTTAACTTCTTAACTTGTTGAGAAAGAAAAGTTAAGAAGTTAAGCCTGACACTAATGGCTTGGGATTTCGTTTTACTTGTAGCCCGGATGCAGCGCAGCGGAATCCGGGATTTT
>CAZKUQ010000257.1:0-600 GCA_964555965.1 uncultured Coxiellaceae bacterium | reverse complement strand
TAAAAGCGAAGTAGTATTATGTTTAAATTGAAGTTTTTTTATCTAAATAAAAAAACCAAAGACTTTCACACCAATATTAATCTTTTCGAATAAAGCGAATTTTATAATAACACACACAAAATAAATATGAGCAATAAAATCCATGGTTAACTATAAAAGAAATTATATTCCCGGAGCACATTATTTTTTTACAGTAACCTTGAAAAATAGAAAGTCTCATTTATTAGTGCAGCAGGTAGATTTGCTGCGCCAAGCCATGCGCCACACCAAATTATCTAAGCCATATACAACTATAGCCATAGTGATATTGCCAGAACATCTTCATGTGGTATGGAAACTTCCCGATAGAGACAGCAATTATCCTGCAAGATGGAGAATGATCAAAAGTTATTTTATTCGCGGCTTGCAGCAACAAAAAATTCCTCTTGTCAAAAATTACCGTGGAGAATATAACGTATGGCAAAAACGTTACTGGGAGCATACCATTCGTGACGATAATGATTTATCAAAACATATTGATTATATCCATTACAATCCTATGAAACACAACCTTGTTAAAAAAGTATCCGATTGGCCCTATTCTTCTTTTCACACTTATGT
>CAZKUQ010000256.1:0-2140 GCA_964555965.1 uncultured Coxiellaceae bacterium | reverse complement strand
GGGAGCTCCCGACAGCAAGGTCGAGATGAAGGTGCGGCGGGCCGATCAGACGATCAATGCCACCATTGTCCTGCAGGATATGTATGAAAGCAGCGGACAGAGTTGCGGGACCCCGGGAAATTAGCCTAAAGACCTTAGTGCTGATTCCCGCAGCCATGTTGTCTCCTTATAAGGGGTGTTTTTTGTGAACCATGGCTTTTTAGTTGTACAAAGCCATATGTTAATATTCAGGAATAGTCGCAATTTGCGATTTTGCTTAAATGGTCAAGGTTGCCAGTGGCTTTCTCTTGAGAACATTTTTCGGTAAAGGCACAATAATAGGCATTTTTACCTATATGAAATTTTGTGTATTCGTGGTTAAGTAAAAATTGAGATAGTAGAGAAACTGTCAGGAAACATATCAACTCGACTGCAAATACTATCATAATAAAAAATGAGTTACACAAGGTCAGGTTGTAGGGGAGCCGAAGCGTAATAGGTGAAAAGCAATGCACAAATTAGATTTCACTTAGCATTTACCAGCTTTACACGTTCTACAATGGCATAACGCTCCATTATCTTTTGAAGAGTCAAGATCTAAATAGCATAACCCCGATAAGTATCTCAACAGTCTCAACAGTGACTTGAAAAATCAAATGCATTCCGGCATTCCATCAAGAACAGAAAAGGACCTGAGCAATGCTTCAGCGACGACCAAATAGAGTAAGAAATTATGAAATTATATCAAACATCCCCTTATTGCATATGCTGGATAGTTGTTCATATATTTAAACACCGGAGTAATAACATCATTGACAAGACAAATATTACAAAAGAGGTATCTATTATGAAAAAATCTTTAATGTTAATATTGCTTTTGACGTCCTCCCTTATTTCATCCATTTCTATGGTTTCAGCGAACGCTGAGAATTCTAAGACCATTTCAGAAGAGGAGAGTGTAATAGAGCTAATAACAATATACTTTGATAATTATTTTGAGAGTTTAAAAACCCTGACTATAGACAGTTCTGCAAATATTTTAAAAGAAAATGATGACACACTGCTCTGCAATAAATGGCTTGAATTTCAAATAGAAATTAGCAAGGCTTTTGGCACTGCCCTTAAAGACTATAAATACAATATTGTATTCAATGAAATTTACATAAGCCAAGATAACGCAAAGATAAAATTAAAATTGGACGCCGATTTTAAATACATGAATGCTGATGACGACACAAAATCAGGAATGTATAATATTATCTATGAATTCAAATTGAAAAATGAGAATGGTCAATGGTTTATTACAAAAATAGAATCTGACCTTGATGATTTTAAGAATTTCAAAGGTGATGTAAACATAAAAGTAAAAAAAGGCATAAACATAAAAAAGGCTATTATTGAAACAACAGAAGAAAAATTAAAAGATCTCAATATCATGAAATTCCAATTCAATGAAGCTTTAGAAAAAGCTAAGATAAAAGAAGTTTCATTGATACCTAACGAAAATGCTCAGAATAATTCCCAAGATTTAGCAACTGTGACGGCAGCCTGGTACGGTTATGATAAAACCAGAGGAGTAAGCTACGCAGAGCGTTTCGCAAAAGCCACAACTAATAGCAGATTTTTCTATACAGCATCGAATGATTGCACCAATTTTGTATCCCAATGTGTTTGGGCGGCTTATGGTGGTTATGTTGTTGGTAACGATACAGCTTCGAAAAATAACATTGCAAATAAGAGAAGAATGGTTTTAAACGAATGGCATGGAGGTACTGGTGGCGGAACCTCGAATTGGGAAAGTGTTGTAAGATTTTGGAATTATACATCTTACGCCGGAACCATGGGACCAGGTGCTATAGGTTATAATGATAACTCGTCTTACAAGTGGCTTTATCCTGCGAATATGGATAGAGGAGAAGTATTGCAGGTCAGAAACGGAATTTTCAACCCCTATGGTCATTCTGTTTATATTACAAAAATGAATTCCACTCACACTTCTTACAGTGATATTTTTGTGTCTCAACATAGTTCTGATTTATTAAACAGACCTTTGTCAACCCTAATTGCTAATTTTGGCGGCTCAAGTTGTATGATGAGAAAGCTCAAATTTGGAAACGGTTATTTTAATAATTAGATATAAAAGTAAGTATCCACCGGCAAA
>CAZKUQ010000255.1:0-2141 GCA_964555965.1 uncultured Coxiellaceae bacterium | reverse complement strand
GAGAGTGATTTTATCAATATTGAATTCATGGTTTTGACGTTTGTCTCAGCCACCTTCTGTTTAACAATCAACCATTTTTTACATTGCTAGGATTTACAATATTATGAATTTAACTGAGCTTAAAAAGAAAAGTGCAGCAGAATTAGTCACTTTATCAGAACAATATGGGCTGGAAAACATGGCCCGCTCACGTAAGCAAGACATTATTTTTGCGATTTTAAAAGAGCATGCTAAGCGTGGTGAAGACATTTACGGCGATGGCGTTTTGGAAATTCTTCAAGATGGATTTGGTTTTTTGCGTTCTGCAGAAGGCTCATATTTAGCAGGCCCTGATGATATTTATGTCTCACCCAGCCAAATTCGTCGTTTTAATTTACGTACTGGCGATACCATTTCAGGCAAAATTCGTCCGCCAAAAGAAGGTGAGCGTTATTTTGCTTTATTAAAAGTTGACGAAATTAATTTTGAGTCGCCTGATTCTGCAAAAAATAAAGTATTATTTGAAAATCTCACGCCATTATTTGCCGATGAACGTTTGAAGATGCAATGCGGCAATGGTAGTACGGAAGACATTACTGCCCGCGTGATTGATTTGATTTCTCCAATTGGTAAAGGCCAGCGTGGTTTGATTGTATCGCCGCCAAAAGCTGGTAAGACAATGATGCTCCAAAATATCGCACATTCCATCGCGCATAACCATCCTGAATGTTATCTCATTGTATTGTTAATCGATGAACGTCCTGAAGAAGTCACTGAAATGTCACGCTCCGTGAAAGGTGAAGTGATTGCAAGTACATTCGATGAGCCAGCGAATCGTCACGTGCAAGTCGCTGAAATGGTCATCGAAAAAGCCAAACGTTTGGTGGAACATAAACGCGATGTGGTGATTTTACTCGACTCAATCACACGTTTAGCACGCGCATATAACACCGTTGTTCCTGCATCAGGAAAAGTGTTAACTGGCGGTGTGGATTCAAATGCATTGCAACGCCCAAAACGCTTTTTTGGTGCAGCACGTAATATTGAAGAAGGCGGCAGCTTAACGATTATTGCAACAGCGCTGGTTGAAACCGGATCCAAAATGGATGATGTGATTTATGAAGAGTTTAAAGGAACCGGTAATATGGAAATTCACTTAGATCGCCGTATTGCGGAACGCCGCATTTATCCAGCAATTAATATTAACCGCAGTGGTACACGTCGCGATGAAAAATTTGTTCCAAAAGAAGATTTACAACGTATGTGGATTTTACGCAAATTGTTGCAGCCAATGGAAGAAGGTGCAGTGGAATTCCTCATCGATAAAATGAAAGACACCAAAACAAATGATGAATTCTTTGATGCAATGAAAAAGTTTTAAAGGTTTTTTTGTTGACCCCGCGAGCAAGTCGCGGAACGAAAAGAGGTCTAATGTCATTCCCGCGAAAGCGGGGATCTCCCAATGCGAATCCCAGTGGATTACTCCAGCGAAGACATCTGGTGTTTTGCTGATGTTGAAAATAGACTTCTTGCATAACCAAATATTTTACATGAGTTCAAGGCGCATTCGTTTCGAGCAGCGCAGTTTACATAGAAGTAAATGAGCAGCGGAGAAATGAATGCAACACAGAAATAATGTAAAAGATGCAGGTTATGCAAGAAGTCTAATGATGATAGTGATGCGATAGAGAATTCTCATGTACTGGCTTTTTAAATCTGAACCAGAAACATTTAGCATTGATGATCTTGCGAATCGTCCCAAGCAAACTGAACATTGGGATGGTGTGCGTAATTATCAGGTTCGCAATATGTTGCGTGATGAAATTAAAAAAGGTGATTTGGGATTTTTTTATCACTCAAGTTGTACACCACCAGGAATTGCTGGTGTGGTCGAAGTAGTAAAAGAAGGTTACCCTGATTTTGTTGCTTGGGATCCGCGATCAAACTATTTTGATCCAAAAAGCACGCCAGAAAATCCACGTTGGTATATGGTCGATGTGAAGCTAGTGAAAAAATTTCCGCGTTTAATCACGCTCGATGAAATTAGACATCATCCGCAATTAAAAAATATGTTGATTTTGCGTAAAGGTAATCGTTTATCGATTACTTCTGTTAGTAAAAAAGAATGGGATGTGATTAATAAAATTTGTTGTTAAGGATGA
>CAZKUQ010000254.1:0-2141 GCA_964555965.1 uncultured Coxiellaceae bacterium | reverse complement strand
CTTAGATTCAGTGCAGTAGACCTTCGCAGCAGGTTACAACTGCCGAATTTAGGATCATATGCCGCTTAGTTTTAGAATGAGACACAGGAATGAATAAGCTTTATATCCAAACCCATGGTTGCCAAATGAATGAATACGATTCAGCCAAAATGGCAGATGTTCTCATGGCATCACATCGCCTTGAAAAAACCGCCAATCCAGATGAAGCCGACGTGTTACTTTTGAACACTTGCTCCATTCGGGAAAAAGCGCAAGAAAAAGTATTCTCTGATTTGGGTCGTTTTCGCATTTTAAAAGAAAAAAAACCGCATGTAGTGATTGGCGTTGGCGGTTGTGTAGCAAGCCAGGAAGGTGCTGCTATTTTAAAACGTGCGCCTTTTGTTGATCTCATATTTGGCCCACAAACGCTACACCGATTAGGCGACATGTTGACGGAAGTATGCAAAGAGCGTCGCGCGGTTGTGGATATTAGCTTTCCGGAAATCGAAAAATTTGACAACCTGCCAGAACCTCAGGCAGAAGGCCCTTCAGCTTACGTATCTATTATGGAAGGTTGCAGTAAATATTGCAGTTTTTGTGTTGTGCCCTATACACGCGGTGAAGAAATAAGCCGTCCACTTGATGACGTACTGACAGAAATCGCGGCCTTAAGTGCGCAAGGTGTGCGAGAAGTG
This sequence comes from uncultured Coxiellaceae bacterium, assembly GCA_964555965.1. Lineage (GTDB taxonomy): Bacteria > Pseudomonadota > Gammaproteobacteria > DSM-16500 > DSM-16500 > Aquicella. The sequence goes on along the minus strand of CAZKUQ010000254.1, from coordinate 1,467 downwards.
AATTTATTAGGGCAAAATGTCAATGATTATCGAGGACTCATGCACGAAGGCGGCATAGCTGATCTTGCCTTGTTAATTCACTATACTGCTGCAATAGAGGGTATTGTACGAATTCGTTTTACGACTTCTCATCCTTTGGCATTTTCAACTCATCTCATTCAAGCGTTTGCCGAAGTGCCGCAACTTGCCAACCATCTACATTTACCTGTGCAAAGCGGCTCCGATCGCATTTTGGCAGCCATGAAACGAGGTTATACAGCACTTGAATATAAATCTAAAATCCGCCGTCTACGTAAAGTTCGCCCTGATATCAGCATTTCTTCTGATTTTATTGTTGGCTTTCCAGGAGAAACGGAGGCAGATTTTGAGGATACAATGAATCTTATTCATGAAATAGGATTTGATACTTCTTTTAGTTTTATTTACAGCCCGCGTCCAGGCACACCCGCCGCACAATTGCCTGACGCTGTGTCGCTTAAAACAAAAAAACAACGTCTTGCTGTCTTACAAAATCGTATTTTATTCAATGCAAAACAAATCAGTGATGCTATGGTTGGCAGCATACAACTGGTTTTAGTCACAGGCCCTTCTAAAAAAGATCCGCATGAATTATGTGGCCGCACTGAAAATAATCGCGTGGTCAATTTCAAAGGAGAATCGGATTTAATAGGCCAGCTTGTGACACTTAAAATTACCGATAGCTTACCTAATTCGCTACGTGGTGCAGGGCCTACGCATGAAAAAATATTTCTTTAAAAACCCATAAAGAAATATATCATTGTTGGCATTTTTACGGATTAGTAAGGTTTGGTTTTTTAAAATTTCACGTGCGAACAAGCAGGTCAATGAGAACAACGCCATGAGCGATGGAGTTGTTCTGGCAATTGCTTTGTCTGACCACTGTCTTTGTGTTTCAACACCAAGATGCGCTCGGGTTTTTCGAAAAAGGGCAATCGAATTGAGCCAGAACAACTGTTACCGAACACCCTGTGGATAAGTAGGATCTAAGTAGTCGTTGAGTCAACATACCTGTTACCGAACGGAAAAAATAGCCAAACTCGAGTTTATGACATTAATACGCACATCATTACTAGCTAGTCTTTCTGGTATTGATAGTTTCAGTGGTTTTGCAAACTTTACAGAATCTCATGTTGACATTACTGCTACAAAAACTTGAATAAAATTACAATGTAATTATAATATAATTATGGATATTATATTCGAGTGGGATGCCGCCAAAGCATCTTTAAACAAGAAAAAACATAATATACGCTTTGACGAAGCTAAAACCGTATTTTTTGATGAAAACGCAATACTGATCCAAGATCCAGAGCATTCAGATAATGAAGAAAGATTTGTTATTTTAGGGCTAAGTGCAGTAGCTCGCTTATTGGTCGTTTGTCATTGTTTTCGCTCAGTACACGACAAAATTTTTATTTTGACTCCGTTCGTGCTGAGGAGGCGCGT
>CAZKUQ010000253.1:0-2142 GCA_964555965.1 uncultured Coxiellaceae bacterium | reverse complement strand
TGGCCACCTCGCGCAAAAAACGCGCGGCTGGCATGACAACAGTCTTGCTTAATTGTTCAGCCAGAGTTCGCGTTGAAAGGCTTCATTTGATTGTAAATGTTGTAAAATCCGAATAATTTCAGTTTCTTCTAAGGAATATGCGGCACTCAATACCCACACCAATTCAACTTGCACAATCTGAGGAATAAATAATCAAGCAGTCAATGCGTAAGTCCTATATTATTATCGGCTACATAACATTGCATGTTGATAAAGGCTCATCCGTAGGTTCTTTTGTTTGTGTTGTACATGATTTTGTAAATAAAACAGCAGGAATACGGGATAATGCAACTTGCTGAGAATATGAAAAGGAGTCAATGCCATCGATACTACGTACTGGATAACCTTCTAAATATATATCATATCCTGATTCATCATCATCTTTTGGCTTCTTTTTACAATATATATTTGTATATACTATTTGCTGACCAGGGATAAATAACCGCTCTTTCTCATCTGAATGGATCGATAATGCTTCTATATTTTTTCCACCAGCAATAACTGGATTTTTGTATGTAGTGATAACATTCACGCCGGATAACTTAAAGATGCTTAGTAGCTTCGCAGAAGTGCTACTAAACGAAACATCAGATTGCAAACTGCCGCCAACATTCGAACAAGCAAGATCATTTTCAATTGGTCCAATAAATTTTTCTATAAAATATTTAGGGTCTTCCTCAACTCGGTATAAATTCTCATAAAACAAATCATTAATATTTTTCATGCTCATCAAAATATCAAGTAGCTTTGTAATAAGGAGCGGCGGTACCTTTTGCATAAAATTAATAACATCACCTGAAACAACGTTCTTTCGTATTACATCCAATTCTTCGGTAGTCAAGCTTATACCATCTTGGTTACTCCCAATATGAGCCTTCAAAACTTCATCCAAATCAATATGAAGCGATGGAGCTTCAATTATCTGCCCATAAGCTACTAAACAGACTGTGAAGCTCATATTGCTGGGAAGTAAAGTAAAAGAAATATCATCAATTTCTTCAAGGGTTTGATCATTAGGGCTTACTTCATTTATAAGCACAAGCCCAAAACCACCTATTTGACCTAATTTATCTTGCAAATCTTTCTTTGATTTAGCCACGTAAAGCTTAACTTCTGCCTGTATTTGTTTAGATAATGCGACTGATGCAAATGCTGTATGCAATAATATTTCTGTCACACTATATGCAAGAAAATCAGGATCCGCAGGATTATAATCTGGCTTTGCTGGATCAAAATTCGGGTCAACTTTTTTTGCAATACCAAATAGAGCACCAATTAAATCTCCGGCAAAATTACTATTATCGTTTTTTAATTCATCTATTTTAGGAAATAATTTTGATGCTTTAAATTTTAATAAGTAATAAATTGCCGTCCATAAATTTCCCGTGTAATGGCGAATAGCGCTCATCTCAGCTTTTGTTAAATTTGGAAATGCCAATTCCATTTTTTTTACGTCATTCTTATTTATACTAGTATCATTATCGATATACTGATATAGCGCGCGAGGGTCACGTAAAAAACGATCATACAACGACATGTCATTTTCATCTAATTCTAACTGCTCGAAATCAGGCTGATGGCTCAAAATTGCAGTTACATTGTATGGGTGGTCATTTACAAGTACGCACATTTCTGATTGGCTATTAAAGCAAACAATTATTTTTTTATTTGCTTGATATGCATATAAGATGTCTTTAATTAACTTTTCAAATTGAATAGTTGATTCACCTTTAAAACGTGGTCCCTGTTTTAGAACCACAGATGCATATTCTATTTGACCTAACTGGCTCTTTCTATTTAACATAACCCCACCACCCAATTATCTTTAATTTTATATTGGTCAAATATATTATCAGCAGATAATTAAGATAGACTTAGGAGTGCTCAGTTCATAGCAAAAATATCGTCCAAAATTAGCCATTCCCCTAAGTAACAGATCAGGTTGATGTCACTAAGCAACATGTTGCCCTCGTCGTGCCGCAAAGCATGCTATCAAAAGCTGCTACAGACCCCGCACAAATTTTTGTGCAAGCATATTCTTTCTAATCAATTCAGTTGACAAAAATTTTGCGGGGTGACGCTAATGAAGATTTGCAAAAAATT
>CAZKUQ010000252.1:0-2151 GCA_964555965.1 uncultured Coxiellaceae bacterium | reverse complement strand
GCACATCTCTTTTCCGCAAAAAATTAAGAATAATTTTATTAAAAAAAATCATGATATTAGCGTTTTTTTTAAAAATGTAACGTTAAATTCCCTCATTAAATAAGAAAGATGATGGGGAAATGTTAGATAATAGAGTTTAGGGTCATCTAATAAAAAAGGTGGAGATGATCAGTGAAGATATTAGTGACGGATGATTCAACATCAAATCTGACGATGATTAGTGCATCACTCCAACGCCTAGGTCATTCAGTGATTGAGGCGCAAAATGGTCGTGATGCTATCGAACAATTCCAGAAAAACAAACCCGATTTGGTAATTTTAGATGTAATGATGGATGGCATGGATGGATATGAGTGCGCGCGAAAACTTCATGAAATTAATCCGAATGATTGGATACCGATTATTTTTTTAAGCGCCTTATTTGATGACGCAAGTATTGCAAAAGGCATTGAAGCGGGTGGCGATGATTATCTGACTACACCATTTAGTGATGTGACATTGGAAGCAAAAATTAAGGCAATGCAACGCATTGCCGAAATGCGTGCAAAGTTAAACGACACAACTGAAGAGCTCCGAAAATTAGCATCAATTGATAAACTCACGGGAATGTATAATCGTTTTCAATTCGAGCGATCACTCGTAGAGAGATTTGCTTCGGCTGAGCGTCATCACTATAACATGGCAGTGTTATTTATAGATTTAGATCATTTCAAAACGATTAATGACACATTTGGTCATCTGATTGGTGATATGTTATTGAAAGAAGTTGCTAATCGAATACGTAATTGTACTCGCATGGAAGATTTTATTGCGAGAGTAGGCGGCGATGAATTTGTTGTGATCATTAGCCAAATACAAAGCGAAAGCATAGCAAGTGATGTTGCAAAAAAAATTATTAAAGAAATTGGCAAAATATATAACATTGAAAATTACACATTAAGAATTAGTGCTAGTATCGGTATTGCTCATTACCCTAATCTTTGTTCGTCACCAGCTTCCATGATTCAAAATGCTGACATGGCAATGTACGAGGCAAAAGGGTCTGGAAGAAATAAATATCAAAATTTTTCTGAAGCGTTACACGATAAATATAAACAACAATTAAGCTTGGAACATGAATTAAAATTTGCAATCGAAAGAGGTCAATTATTCGTTCATTACCAACCTATTTATAATTTATTAACAAAAAAAGTGATAGGGATGGAGGCGTTATTGCGTTGGCGTCATATAGAATATGGTCTCATTTCACCAAATATATTTATCCCAATTGCAGAAGAAACAGGGATGATTGTTGATATCGGTACGTGGGTGTTGCGCCATGTTTGTGAACAAGGTGCAAAATGGATTGCAGAAGGAAGTAAAGATTTTAAATTATCAATTAACTTATCGTTGCAACAATTTCTCCAAGAAGAATTTTTGCAGTTAATCGGCGATATTTTACATGAAACAAAAATGAATCCGAGATTGTTGGAATTGGAATTAACTGAAAGTACTGTCGTGACATATACACAAAATTTGAAGAGTACATTAAAAAGTTTATACGATTTAGGAATAGGGATTGCTGTCGATGATTTCGGTACACGTTATTCATCACTAACAAGTTTGCGATATTTACCGATTACAACACTAAAGATAGATAAAGAATTCTTGAAAGATGTTTCTTCGGATCCGAGAAATAGTATCATTGTAAAGTCATTGATAGCGTTAGGTACTAATCTTAATTTAAATGTTATTGCAGAAGGTATACAAACCGATGAGCAATTACAGTTTTTAATTGTGAATGGCTGTATACATGGGCAGGGATTTTTACTTAATAAACCGTTGCCGGCTGAGAAAATGACCCTTCTTTTGCAAGAACATATGCAAAGTAAAACGTGTATTCGATGAGACTTATTACGAATTCATGCCGGGATGCACGGATGTTTCGCAAACGTTTTGCGTTCAGTAAAGATAACCTCGTGAACGATTAATGGCGTCAACTTAAGAATTATTTTACCATTCACGGACTGGTGTCATCCTGAAGCGCGAACGCTCGCGGATCACTATCAAAATATCATGGCGTTTATTAGCAGATCCTTCGGCCTCAGGATAGCACGAAAAACGAAAATGAAGCTTAGAATCTTTCTCTTAAGTCGCCATTAAGCATGCTTC
>CAZKUQ010000251.1:0-2152 GCA_964555965.1 uncultured Coxiellaceae bacterium | reverse complement strand
GTCATTTCCAATAGCTAAATGAGTCTGAACGAAGCTGGGCAAATTATGCTCGGTTCTTGCAGCCCTCATGAATATATTTAAATAATAAGTTGCGCTGTTCTTGTAAATAATCAGCGGCCTCATTATCAGTCATCGACTTTGCCAAGTCATCCAGTTTTTTAAAAGTGAGGCCAGCTTTTAAATATTGCCGAGCGTCTGGAAGCGATTTAAATTTTTCATATGGCGTCATCATGTTTTTATATTCGTATTTCTTTTTCTGCTTTCCCTTGCTATCAATGATAGTCGTTGGAAACAAACACGGACGATGATAATTAATATATGGGTTGAGCGCTTGTTGGTTAAATTGGTTCAGACGGTTAGCGTAATGTTGAGGAATATGTAGATAGCCGAATGTCTTGCGCACGATAGCTGCGTTTTTTCCCTCTGCCAATGCATTATCATTACTGTGCCGGCAGCGCGATTTAGTAAACTCGATCAGCAATTTTTTAAGCAATCTTGCAACAGTGTGATTGACATATTCACCACCGTTGTCTGAGTGAAAGTTGATAATTTTAAATGGAAATGCTGCCAATAAGCTTTCTAAGGCAGGAATTAAATAAATTTCTGAAATTTTTTCCACGCTAATGACAACTTCAAATTGTGTTACTTCATCAACAGCGTTAATGTGATAAACACCTTTTTTACCATCTAAATCACCTTGGTGGACCGTATCAATACGAATATACCCGGGCTGACCATTAGCTACCGGCTTGCGTCGTTCGCCAATGTGGCTCGCTTTGTGGCTCTTGGTTTTTTCATAATGACTCCGTTGTCTTGTATACCCTGGCGATTGGCGCAAATTATAAATATGCGATACCGATATACGTGATAATCGTTCATAAACCAGATCATCAAATTCATAGTAAGCACGTTCACATATTTTCTTTACCATAAATCCATTTGGGGTGTTGTGGCGCTGATCCAGTTTAACGAGTAATTTAATGTCCTCATCTGTGTAAAATTGCTCAAAGCCATTATTCGTCTTTTGGTAACGTATCAACTTACCATTGCGAATGTACCGTTCAATCATCCTGGTGAGTTACTGGCGCGAGTATCCACTTACCTTCATCAGAAACCGCATCATGATTCCCTTTTCAGCGCGCTTGAGGACAGGGTAAGTAAATCGCTTTAGGAGGCTCTCTATGAAGCGGTAGCGCTCATCCTTGCTCGTTGCGATAGCAAAGGCGATGGACTGGCTGCCAGCTAAAAATGCTTCCATTTGGTCGATGGTTGTTAGGTTTTCTAATCTCATGATCGTATTCATCCTTCGATCATGAAGGCTGTGCCGAAATTGTCCAGACTCATTTCATGCTGGAATCATGCACCCTCGTTCAGACTCATTTCATATTGGAAAACTCTGTCTGTTGATCCATCTGGGTTGATTGGTTATTATAAGCCATGAAACGGAAAGCACTAGAAAAGCACCTCAAAGTAATCGACGAAACCATTAAATTGCCAGAAAAACAAGGCAATGGAATTTTGCGTTATTCTGTTAGTACAGATAAAAGCGGAAAAATTTTGCGTTACAGTTTTGCTTATATCAATTTTAATCTTTATACTGGAGATAATGGTAGGGTGTTGGGTTATGATAATTGTCATGGGCGTCACCATCGACATTTTATGGGCAAATAAAAAGATATAGACGATTTTAATTTTGAAGAAGTTCAAAATTGTTTCGAGAAAGAATGGGAGGGCCTACATGAAAAAATTAAAAACAAAAAGAGTCGTTAAAAAACCAACCAACATTGTTTACGTAAAAACAGGATCAATTAAAGATTTCTTTTCTAATACACGAGAGATCATGCGCGCTGCTGATAGGGGCGAGTCTATTAAGAGACGATGCGCAACATTAACTTTTGTTGATCCCTCTGAAATGTTGCATTTTTTAAGCGCTGCCAAAATTCGGTTAATTGATAATATCAGAAAGCACCCGGATTCAATTAGCAATATCGCTAAAGCAACGAAAAGAACGCTTTCGGCCGTCAGAAGAGATATTAATGCCATGGAAAGTGTCGGCATCGTTACGATACACGAAGAGCCCAACCCAGCCGGGCACGGCAGACATAAAATCGTTGAACTGGTTGCGTCTAAGCTTAAACTTGAGGCTTATATT
>CAZKUQ010000250.1:0-2158 GCA_964555965.1 uncultured Coxiellaceae bacterium | reverse complement strand
AGGAAAAGTTTTACCATAATACTGCGTCACTCCCTCATCGTTTTTTATGGCTTGGGCAAACCTACTTGATATGGGATTTTGTGGAACCGCCATGGCGATTTTTTCTTGCACTTTGAAAATCTTTTCTTTATCTACAAAAATATCTGGTCTAACCCATTTCTTAAGCGTCTCTTTCTTAGTAAACTCTACCAACTCTGGATCAAAGGCACTTACAGAGCTAGAGCTAGAGCTGGAGCTGGAGCTGGAGCTGGAACTAGAACTGCTGCGCATTGCCATAACATTCGCAATCTGCGTAAAATAGATGCAAAATATAAATGAAATTAAAATAGTTTTTTTAAGCATTTGTGTTTAGCACCAGAAATATTCGTATACAACAATGTTAGCATATTTGATTTTAACAAATATTAAGGTTTTCTTAATGGATAGATTTTGGAACGATTAGGATCAAGCCTTATTAGGGCTCTCTTCTCTTTGTTTTATCTCGATTGTTACATTATTCATTCTAACATAACCGCTGCTACTAATTCCCTTATAGGTAAATCCTGTTAACCATAATGGCGAAAAATGAATGGTTGTGGTCCCATTCTTTTTTGTAAGGTCATAATAGATAGGATCTAAATAAAGAACATTATCATAAAAACAAACGCCCAGCTTAGTTTTAGTATCACTATCAGATTGATGTTCGATCACAATATCACTACATTGTCCTTCAAAAATCATGAATTTTACTGGTTTATAATTCTGCCAATTTATAAATGATGGTGGAAACATAACTTTTCCATCAAAAACTGTGACTTCTAAAAACTCATTACCCAATTTCTGATTTCCCTGTTCTTTTATTATGTTTTTACGCTCTTTCGCAGCTTGGTTATAACTAGCCAGCAAACTTTTTTGTTTTTCTGGGCTATAGCTCGTCCACTCGAGTTCACTGATACCAAGCAACGCGGGATTATTAGCACAACCCAATAAAAAAATGTGCACTATAAATAATAAAAATATTTTTTTCTTCATCGTAAACATAATCAACATGCAATCAAAAAACGCAAGCTAAAGCTTGCGGCTACCAACAGCTATAACAAACTATAAGCTGCTCAGCTAACCACTTGGCAGCAAATTCAACCAACTGGACTGGACCTCTAAATTTTTTACTGACCAAGTTGCTGAGGTTGTGGCAATGGTGGCGGTAGTGGTGGTAACTGTGGAAGTTGTTCTGGTATCTTTGGCATCGCATTTTGACTAATATTGACATCCATACTTAAATCATCTGGATATGCTTCTTCAGGTGAGATCATTTGCACATCAGGATTTGTAGTTGTCGAATTAGATGCCGCAGCCACATCACTAACTACCACTGAACTTTGTGCAGCCGCTGCCTGGGCTTGGGCTTGGGATGGAGCTGGGGATTGAGTCTGGATTACTGACGCATCGCTTACATTTTGCTGCCCAGATACCTGAATTGGGTTTGATTGCTGAGATTGATTTTGAGAGCTCTCAATAGCCGCTGCTGGAGCATTACCAGGTGTGGCCGGCACACTAGCAGGCGGCAAGGCTGGCGGGTTTACTTGAGTATTTTTCTCACTCGTTACTTGGTTATTTTGGTTCGATAAAGTTTGAGAGTTAGAATCAACACTATTAACCGCTGGTGCTACCGCACTTTCTTGTTGTTGATCAACATCAATGGTTGTTATTGTGCTTTCTTCTTCTTTACCACATCCTGTAAGACCTAATGCCACTATTGCTAGAAAAATAAATAATAATTTGTTACGCATACTGGAATCTCCTATTAATAGATAAAGTATCGAAAAGTAGTTTAGACTAATCGGCTTCAATAGCAAGATCTGTAGTAAAAAAACCGGTGTAACCGTAAAAAATATAGTCATTTAAATCGCAAAAATCTTAGTTCTCTTATAATAAATAAATTCCTTATTAATCAATTAGTTGAATTAGAGGAGGCATCAAAACAAAAAAACACGAAAATTCAGTCTAGCTTTTTGGGATACGCTTTGATAATGTTTAGCGCTGTGCAAAAATCATAACGTTACCTAAAAGAGGATAAAATATGGGTTTGCTAAAAAACAAACGCGCATTGATAGTTGGTGCGGTTAATAATTATTCCATTGCCTACGGGATCGCCAAATGCATGCATCGAGAAAAAGCG
>CAZKUQ010000249.1:0-2178 GCA_964555965.1 uncultured Coxiellaceae bacterium | reverse complement strand
ATGAAGCACCTCGCTCTTGTGGTGTAGGTGCTGAAATTGTAGCGCAACTGATGGAGTATGCGTTTGATATTTTAAAAGCGCCGGTAGAACGTGTCACCGGCTACGATACTATCATGCCTTACGCTCAGCTTGAAAAATACTACATGCCGAGCGTAGAGCGAATTATCAAGGCAGTCAAAAAGATATTAGTTACTTGTGCTTGCTAAAGCAATATCGTACACATTAGCGCCGCGATTATAAAGCTTGATATTAGCGCACATACCGCCTGTTGTGCTAAGGCTAATCGGGGATGCTAGAGATGTACCAGATGATTCTGTTAAAGTAACATTGCAAAATCCAACTTGTGCTCCAAGTGTATTGTTCGCATTAAGCGAATAAGTATAAACTTGAATCGAACCTCCTGTGTTTGTTGCTGCTGATATCGCATAGGGATATTGCGTCGGTTTATGATTTGGCTTTATATACACAGGCGATGACACTCCCGGTATAAAAACTGCATAACCATACGTATTTTTACCATTAGTTGATGCATATGAAAACATTAATCTGATAAAACGTTGATTCGTTTCCAGACCCGCAGGACCAGACATTGTTAATGCAACAGTCACACTAGCAAAGCTTATTGCAAGCAATAAGCAAATTATTTTTTTAATACTCGTTATATATTTCATAAAACCCCCTCAGTTTACATTAAAAACACCTTTAATTTACCACAGTTTCAATTGCCTCGATTTCTAAATTTAATTTATTATCAATCAAATGAATCAATACATTTGCTCGCCCCTGCCCTTGCGCCAATTTTCCAAACAACAACTCATGAGCTAATGGCTTTTTCAACTGCTCTTGAATCACACGTTCCATTGGTCGTGCACCCATTTTTGAATCATAACCCTGTTTGGATAACCAGATTTTTACATCTTCGTCCAATGTTAAAGTAATATTTTTTTCTTTTAATTTTGATGTCAGCTCTAAAATATTTTTATCGACAATTTTCAACATAATCTCTGGTTTTAGCGCATCAAATTTTAAAACACCATCCAAGCGATTTCTAAATTCAGGCGAAAAAATCTGTTTTAAAATTTGCATATTGTCACTACTTTGATCGGATTGAGTAAAACCAATCGATATTTTTTCTAATGCTTCAGCACCAGCGTTGGTAGTTAACATTAAAATAATATGACGAAAATTCGCTTTACGCCCATTATTGTCAGTTAGAAACCCATAATCCATTACTTGCAATAAGATATTAAATAAATCAGGGTGTGCTTTTTCAATTTCATCTAACAGCACAACCGCATAAGGTTTTTTCATGACTGCTTCAGTTAATAAACCACCTTGTTCATACCCAATGTATCCTGGTGGCGCACCAATTAAGCGAGAAACAGCGTGTTTTTCAATGTATTCAGACATATCGAATCGAATAAAATCAACATGCAAGCTATCGGCTAACTGTTTACATAACTCAGTTTTGCCAACACCAGTTGGGCCTGCCATTAAAAACGAACCGATCGGTTTATAATCTTGTCGCAATCCAGCACGCGATAATTTAATTGATTCACACAACATATCAACTGCTTTGTCTTGGCCAAATACTTTTTGCTTTAATTGTTCATCTAATCCATGCAGTAATTCTCGATCGCTTTCTGAAATATGTTGAATCGGAATACCAACCATCTTTGCAACAATTTCTTCCACTTCTTTTGTGCCAATCCATTGCTTTCGTTTTTTGACTGGTTGTAATTGTTGAAATGCACCAGCTTCATCAATTACATCGATCGCTTTATCAGGTAAATGACGATCTGTCATGTAACGCGACGATAACTTTACCGCTTCTTCTAGCGCTTTGTTGGCATAACGTACACCATGAAAATTTTCAAAACGTGATTTTAATCCGTGTAAAATTTGAATTGTTTCAGATTCTGACGGCTCTTTTAAATCAATTTTTTGAAAACGTCTTAACAATGCATGATCCTTTGAAAAGAAATTGCGATACTCTTCGTAAGTGGTTGCGCCCATGCAACGCAATTCACCAGAGCTTAAAAATGGTTTAATCAAATTTGATGCATCCATCGTGCCGCCTGTCGCTGATCCTGCACCAACTAAATTGTGGATCTCATCAATAAAAATAATAGCGCCAGTTTGACGTCGCATTGATTTTAAAACGGCTTTAAATCGTTT
>CAZKUQ010000248.1:0-2186 GCA_964555965.1 uncultured Coxiellaceae bacterium | reverse complement strand
TTTTGAACGCTCGGATTTTTTTCAGGAATGATTAAAATCCCGGTGAACCTTTACAAATTATCGCAATAGTTTTTTTATCGTGGATTTTGCTGTCTCCACCATTGTTGATGTATTACCTATTTAACAAAAACAAAAATTCCAGAATTGCAAATTTTATTAATAATTTTTCATATGGTCTATTTATTGGCACGTTGTTTTCATTTACAGCAATTATCGGGTATGGACTTAGTGAATTGTTGGTTTTCATACCAGATTCATGGGGCTTTGTAAGTGACGATGGCGAAAATAATCCATATAGGAAATACATTAGTTACATAATTTCATTTCCTGCATCAATTGGAATTATTTTTGTTTTAGAGGGATACAATAGCTACAAGAGAGAGAACATTGAGCTTAAAGAAAAAATTGAAACTTTAGAAAAGCGTATTCGCTCAAGAAAGAAAAGCAATAAGCCAGTTAGCGAAAAAAAAAGATAAAATTTAAATTGGCTAACAAATTGTTTCACCGGAAATCTTTTCCGCTGCGCTCCAAAGGCTCCGGTGAACTCTACGTTAAGTTCCAAAATTATAGGAGCATTTCAAAATGGATTACGCCCGTAGACTCCTTAAAGGTAAAAATTATTCTCAGGATGAGCTGATTCCATTTTTAGTTCTTGTTATTCAATCATTTGGCGGCATTGCAAAAAAGCGAGATGTGGACGACAAAATGTATAAAATCCTGCAAACAGAATTTTCCAAAGGCGTTTATCATGAGACAGTTTCACACAACGTTGAACGCTGGAAACATGATATTGCATGGGCGAAAGAAAGAGCAAGACAACAACACGCTTATGTAAAATCAGCGGAACAGGCTGGATATGGCATTTGGGAGTTGACGTCTTCTGGAAAAGAGTATGCCGAAAAATTGATAAAACAACTAGAGGCATCGGTAAAGGTTATTAAAAGGAAACGAGAATCCTAATATCATAAGTGGGAGGGATAATATGAACCACATTAAAGCTTGTTCAGTATTACTCATAGTATTCGTATTGTCTGCCTGCGCTGGGGGTATGACCTTTATTCCAAGAACCGGCGGGGTGCCTCTCAAGGCGACGTATCAAGATGGCATGGGACAAACGACGATTAATGTAGTCTTACCAAGTGGTGAGACGTTACAGGGAGAGTTAATATGGATCCCACCAGGAGGTCAGATTTCGACGGCTCTTGTAACAACCGCTCAAGGATCAGCAGTCGCAAGTGGAATGGCCTCTGGGAATAAGGGAATGTATGTTGGCAGTATAGTTGGCGATCGAGGGACAGCTATGCGTATTGAATTGCTGTGTAATGCATGGACTGGCAAGTGTGTTGGTGCTGGCCAGACAAGTAGCGGCGTTTTATACGATGTACAGCGATGAAACTTAACCATGCAAATTCAGCCGCCGCAAAAGCCGCGCGGCTGATTTGCGACGTTATGAAAGGAGGATTCAAAATGATTAAAAAAATAAAGGAGTTTCTAATCAACGACCAGGAAATTGAGGCTGGCAGCCAAAGGTTTTTATCATTATTATTTTTATTAATAGCCGGCTTAATGAGCTTTTTTCATATACAAACAGTGGCTGGTTTTGGGATACAACATTGAAATTTACTCCAGGATTTATCTCAGCTATAGCGGGTATTGTTTTACTAGCTCCTCTGTATATGAGGGGCATACTTAAATGGAATAGATCCCCATATACCATAACGACTTTTATTTTAATTCTGTTGGTCGTAGGATCTTTCGTGGAGCTTGCCACAGGGGGTAATGACAACAACAGAATAACTTATTCACTGCTGGCAATTTCAATCATCCTTTCATGGGTTGGGATTAGAGGAGTAGCTGGATTAAGTTGGATTTTGCTACTGGCTGCTGCTGTTTATTCTGTCATTATAAATAATCTTGCACTCGGATTTAGTGGTTTTATCTATATCACAGCTGGTTTCTTAGGATTACTGATGCATACAGGATTAAACCCGGGGTCGTTTCTTTAAAGCATAAAGGATGAGTATTCCACTGCAACCCATCATGCTACTAATGTTATCAAATCAGATTTAAGGGAAGTGCAAGACCTAGCTGGCTAAATCCCATAATCGGGTAGCCGGGAAGTGGCAAATAGGCGAACACCGCACCGATCAACTGTCAAACCAATTAATATTGTATCCCTTAATTTT
>CAZKUQ010000247.1:0-2190 GCA_964555965.1 uncultured Coxiellaceae bacterium | reverse complement strand
GTCAGGAAGAAAGTTCATCGTGCTATTCTCATGCCACAGCGGCGGGGGAGGAGATCTCAAGAATGCAGCGTGGGTAAAGAACTATGCGATCTCCTCCCCCGCCGCTGCGTCATTACGATAAGTGTAATGAAATTTCTCGCGGGGGAGGTCGGGTGGGGGAAGGTGACAATTACCCTAGGATAACCCCCTGACTTCCGCACTTTTGAGCAACAGACAAGCCGGGAGCCCGCATAGTTGCTGAGTTCTTTAAAATTAGTCACTACATTATTTGAAGATTTAGACTATCACCTGAGCATGGTTATTTCTTTCTAGTTGAAATGATCTGTATATTTTTGAAGCTGTGTGTGAGAATCTGCCCGGCATACGGTACATTCTGTCAGTTGGAATATGTCGATAATAGGAAGCTTGAACATGCATTAATTCATCAAGCAGTACATTGAGACTGATCTTCTGCGTTAATTTAACGTGGTATTCCATGTGGCGTAAAACAGAGAATGCCATAAAGCAGATAGCAATATGCGCCTTAATCCTGGCTGGTTTGAAGTGATAGATGGGTCGCATCGAAAGTGTGTGTTTATTGATGCGAAATGATTCTTCAATTTTCCACAATCTTGAGTAGTGAGATAAAATAACAGAAGCCCGTTCATCACGAATATTAGTGATCACGCCGTGCAAGCCATCCCAGGCCGCATCATGATTTATTTTATCGTGATCTAACATGGTCATTGAAGCTTCACTACGCGTGTATTTTTTTACCCCTTGGTTACTAATTAATTTCTGTGTACTACCCTTTTCTCCAATTCTTTTTTTAAGCTTACTAACAACCTGATCTCGTTGGTGGAAATCACGACGTGCGCGATCTGTTTTAAATGAAACAACTAATCGACGTTCCTTGTACTCAAACTCCCCTATCCAGCCAAAGTGATCATTAATCATTTGTGTGTGATAATTTTTCTCAGAGAGTATTTCTGAAACTAGATTTTCGGGTAGATTTCTCAATTTTGCAGCAACAATATAATGATATTGTTCTTTCTCTAGCGCTTTTAAATTATCATCGCTCATCATCGCTCTATCAGCAACAAAGCAAACAGACTGGATGTTGAATATTTTTTTCCATGATTCTAAGCAGACCATTAATGTTCTTACTTCTGCTTTGTTTCCCTCAAATAATTCATAGCCAATCGGCAGCCCATCGCTATTGGTTGCTAACGCTAATACAGCTTGTGTTGTATTAAATCGATGATCTTTACTGTAACCGAATGCACGCAACTCATCCGTATCAACGGATTCGAAATAGAGCGTTGTGCAGTCAAAAAAAATGATATCAACAGATTCAGGCATCAATTTTTTAGCGGCAAAAAATGTTTTTTCTTTCATGGTGCCGATTTGCGGTGTCAGCTTATCCATCAATCGATAGATGGAATCAATGTGATGCGATTTCAAAAATTGCTTATCTAATATTTCACGTGTTTTGAGCTTGCTTGTTGGATTGGCCAGCCGCATCACAACTAAATCCCTTAACAAAGCAGCATCTTTTTTGCGGAAGTTGAGTGAATTGTAACCTATTTTTTCATACACATGACTGGCGATATCATGCATACCTTCAATAATGCGTTTTTCTTCTACCAAATCAGCAAGAGAGACCTTATCTTCGGAAGTTACATTTTCTAGCTTTGTCAGAGGCTTTCTGCCTCGTTTCTTTGCAGAGAGATTGTTTTTAATTAACGCTAGGCGTTCTTTAGGCGTCTGAATATCAAGCATGTCAGTTTGTGGGGATGCCGCTGCACGACGAAGCTGTTCTTCCGCTATAAATTCCAGTCCAATCTGCTTTAATTTCTCAATCTCACTTTCGTCGGTTGCGATGCCAATGTGCAATATCATTTTTTGCTTTACTTTAAAGCCTTCTCGCACTGATTCGACAACTTTAACAGACTTTCTCGGACTGTTTGGTGTTTGCGTTATGCGAAGATACACGGTGTTATCCCTCAAAATAAATCAGACTCATTATAAGAAAAGAGAAACACAAAGTCAATAATAATTATTTTACTAGTCACTACACTCGCACTTTTTAAGTGATCTCCTTATAACATAAGGGTTAGAGGGGGGTTTTAAAAAAATTTTTGTAGGAAAGTGCGGAAGTCAGGAGGCAATGCCTTATTTGCTTCTATACCTGTCGCACCTGAAGACGCG
>CAZKUQ010000246.1:0-2192 GCA_964555965.1 uncultured Coxiellaceae bacterium | reverse complement strand
AACTGAATTAATTAAACTCTCTGGAATATCATGGAATAATTTTTCCATTTCATCGCAAGTGCGCAAATACTGCTGTTCACTATATGTTCGCGATCTACTCCCATCGCTTAAAGTATGGCCACTATGAATACAAACTCGAGCCTCATGCGCTTCAAAATCTTGAGGATGTAAAAACCGCACGGCATTAGTAGCAACCACTGGTATGTTCATCTTCACAGCCAAATCGAGAGCTTTGATTAAATACTCCTCTTCGCGTGCGCGACCTGTGCGTTGTAATTCAACATAATAACGCTCAGGAAAGATTTTTTGCCAAAATTTCAGAAGATATTTTGCTTGTTCTAAATCATCGGCAAGTAATGCTTGGCCAACATCACCGTCTTTGCCACCCGAAAGTATAATTAAACTATCTGCCAATTCTTGGATCCAAGATCTTTTAACTATCGGCACACCTAAATACTGGCCTTCAATAAAAGAACGCGAAATAAGTTGAAGGATATGATGATATCCATTTTGATTTTGTGCAAGCAATAACATTTTAAAAGGATGAGAACGATTGTTTTCATTTTCAAGCCAAATATCTACACCAATAATTGGTTTAATACCAAAAGATATTGCAGCTTTATAAAATTTAACTAACGCAAAAAGATTACTTTGATCAGTCAAAGCAATCGCCGGCATCTTGTATTCAAGACATTTTTGAAACAATTGCTCAATACGAACAATACTATCGGAAATAGAATATTCTGTGTGTAAACTCAAATGTGTAAACTTTGTTGTCATGGCTTGTGATACATCTTCACCGGAGCAAAATTTTTTCTATGAATTGGGGTAATCCCAAACTGTTTCAACGCTAATAAATGCCGCGTAGTTCCATAACCTTTGTGCTTAGCAAATCCATATTCAGGATAAATTAAATCATACTCAACCATTTCTTGATCACGCGCAACTTTAGCCACAATAGATGCTGCACTTATAACAGGAATTAAATTATCCCCGTCAATAATAGCTTCAGCTGAGCAATTTACTTTTGGCAAAAACTGGCCATCAACTTGAACATGATTAGGCTTAATACTTAATGCTTCAATAGCGCGCTGCATCGCAAGCAAACTAGCTTGCAAAATATTGATACGATCAATCTCTTCTACTGTAGCATGTCCAATTGCCCAAGCAATACAATTGCTTTTAATGAGACCACACAAAATCTCACGTTTTTTGCTGGTCAATAATTTTGAATCAGCCAAGCCATCTACCGGGCGCTTTGGATCCAAAATCACTGCTGCTGCTACCACAGGGCCAGCCAAAGGACCTCTACCTACCTCATCTACCCCAGCAATTAAATTCATCCTACACCATCCTCCCCACACCACCATCAATAAGCGACCAACGATTATCGCTGCGATAAAACCTAAAATCAACCTCCGAATTGCATAAATGTGCTATCTCGCTCTTTCAGAGCTTGGATCGCTCTATGCCTCAGCAACCCAGCACTACGCCTCGCAAACAACATGTCATCCTCGGGCGAAGACCTGAGGATCTCGATATTCTATTAGATCCTCGCGTCAAGCGCGAGGATGACAAAAAAGTGCTGACCCCAATTTTTTTTGTTTTGGAATCTACAGAATCTAGCGCGGAGAAGGGGATTATGTTATTCGGGGTGTATCGACCATGGAAGGTAAGCAGATCCAAGGACATGGACGTCCGTCCCCGAAAAACATAATCCCCTTCTCCAAGCACAAATAATTACAAATGCATCAAACTTTAAACTATACTATTACCATGCTAAACAACATTCGCATAGTATTAGTCAATCCCTCCCACCCCGGAAACATCGGTGCAGTTGCCCGAGCGATGAAAACTATGGGATTGGAACACCTATATCTAGTCAACCCAAAAAGTTTTCCCCACGTAAATGCAACTGCTTTAGCAGCCGGAGCTGATGATATTTTAGAACGAGCAACAATTATCACGTCATTAAAAGATGCTTTGGTTGGCTCCGAAATTGTTTTTGGCACTAGCGCTCGCCTTCGCGCACTACAGCTACCAACATTAGACCCTAAAGCCGCTGCCAAATTCATTATTAATGAAGCAAAAGTTAACAATGTGTCAATCGTATTTGGCCGCGAAAGCAATGGTTTAAGTAATGAAGAATTAGAATTGTGCAATCATCAACTCTATATTCCAACTAATCCAAA
>CAZKUQ010000245.1:0-2204 GCA_964555965.1 uncultured Coxiellaceae bacterium | reverse complement strand
AGATGATAGTAAGATGACTGTTAAAAGGGGAAGTTATTCTTTTACAGAGCCTAAGGTTCACGCAAGCGCTTCTGAGACATCAATCATCGTGATCAATGGTTCGGCCTGTGCGGTGATGCCTGGGTCTATGCATCATTTGGCGTTGTGGGAAAATTTTCTCTTTGACCCATGCGATTAAAAATAAAATAAACCCTACTATTGCTCCTACAATGAGCAAATAAGAAAGCAGCACAATACCGACAACAAACACCACTAACGTGATGCCGAGAAAAATGAAAGGAAGAAGCCGCTTAAGTAATGTATTCATCGTTATTCCGAAAAATCATCCCATGGTTTTTTAGCCGGTTTTATACTATGCACATTATCACGTAATCGATAAATACGCTGATATTTGGTTATTTCTTTTTGCTGCGATTTTGACGGCTCTGGATGCTGCTTATCAAATCCTTGCAAGAATTGATCTATTTCGCTGACATAATTTGTCACTATTTTGTTAACGCTCATGCTATAATTTTCCTGTTGCTATTCAGGAAAATTATACCACAAAGGGCGCTGCAACCCGAAATGGAGAAAGAATGAAGTTCTTAGGAAAAATTTTCGCTATCCTTATTAGCTTACTTATTATCAGCAGTTTTAGTGCTTCTGTTTTCGCCAAAAAACAGCACGCAGCACGTAGCGCCCATAAGCACACCCGCACAAAAACAACCAAAATGACGCATGCTCGTCCTATTTACGGAACCCAAAATCTGGTGGCACAAATAAATCAGATTATTAGCAGTGCAGACAGCAATGCTTCCATTGGTATTCAAATAAAATCAATGAAATACGGTGACATGTTCTATACCCGTAATGAACAACGCATCTTCGTTCCAGCCAGCATTTTGAAAATTTTAACTGCTGAAGCAGCTTTAGCATTCCTTGGGCCAGAGTATAAATTTACGACCAAGGTATTAACAAATGCCCAGGCCACCAGCAATGGAATCATTGATGGCGACCTCTATCTCGTACATAGTGGCGATCCATCATTAACTTACTATGATTTAACCGACCTAATGGTTGTTTTAAAAGAACAGCAAGTGCAAACCATTAATGGAAATATTTACATTGACAATACCGCTTACGACCAAGATAACTTGGGCCCGGGATGGCTGGAAAAAGATACGCGTTATTGTTACGCTGCACCCATTAATGCCAGCATTATCAACCATAACTGCATATCACTTGGTATAACACCTGCAAAAACAAGTGGTCGCACTGCAACCATCGTAGAAAGTCCGCGCTATTTTTATGCGGGTATCCGCAATACCGTTATTACAAAATCGGCAAAAACACGTTCTTGTCGTTTTTCACTCAACATAATGGATGATAATTCGATCGCCTTGGATGGCTGCATGGCTGCAGGGCATTATTCCCGTGGTGCCAGCGTCGTGATTCCCAACATTATCAAATATAATGAATCATTGCTTACTCATCTGTTTAAACGTTTCAACATCCGTGTTGCCGGTGATATCAAACCCAAAGCTGCGCCCACAGATCTATTTCCACTTGCGATTCACAACTCCAAACCATTGCATATCTTAATTAATGAAATGCTAAAAAAATCGGACAATATTATTGCAGGTTCCTTATTAAAAAAAATGGGCGAACTATATAGCAACCAACCAGGCAGTTGGCAAAATGGCGGTAATGCCATAAAACAAATATTAGCGCAGAAAGCCTATGTCAATACGGCACAAATGAATGTCATTGATGGTTCCGGTCTGTCACGTGATAATCAAGTCACGCCCTCACAAATGATGCAAGCACTCGATTTTGCCTTTCATAATTATTCTACTAATTATGAATTCATTTCTTCCCTGCCTATTGCGGGTGTGGATGGCACACTGAAAAATCGACTAAAAAATATTGCTTGGAAAGTACGCGCTAAAACAGGCACGATGGCTGGGGTTGCTTCACTTGCGGGCTATGTTGTCAGCAAAGATAGAGAACCTATCGCGTTTGTGATTATTGTCAATGGACATAACGGTAATATTTGGAAATACCGTGAAATTGAAGACAAGATCGTAACAGCATTAGCAAATTATACGCGAAATAATTAACTTTCGTGCACGCTTGAACCTAAATTCGGCAGATACCCTATCAGAATTTTTAACTCATGTTACGCAGTTTTTCGTAGAAAAACATGGAAACTCGGCTTTGTCATC
>CAZKUQ010000244.1:0-2204 GCA_964555965.1 uncultured Coxiellaceae bacterium | reverse complement strand
TAACCCGCGTGTTCAGTAAAGATAACCTCATGAACGTTTGCCAAATCTGAGCCGGCAGTTTCCGGAGACTATTAATCTTTATCAATCTTAATTAATTCACCTTCGTCATTTAGTCGATAACGTTTGCCATTATGCGTAAAATTTATTAATCGCTCGATTTTAAGCGATCCTTCTTTTACTTTAATAACAGGATTGCCAATCACATCTTTGAGAGGTTCGATTGTTTTTAAGATATGTTCTTTTTTAATAGCGACAGCTAAATAACCATGTTGAACTTTATTAGATCTCGAACGTATAAATGCTTCTATATTTGCTTTATCTGCATAAATAGGACGATTAACGCTATATTCATAAAACACATTAGGATTAAGCATTTTATACCAATTTTGAAATGTCAAACCGTGCGCATTAAAAAGATAAACATAGACTATCACTTCATCTTCTGCTAATTGATCTGGTTTGATTTCACTTTTTTTCTGCATTTCCTTTAAAGTAAGATCAATATGAGAAAATAAAGCGCCTAATCGATCACGAATAAAACGAAATTTTTCTCCAACCTGCATTTCTTGACGTAACGTTTTATCTTGCTCCACTGCTTCTTTTGCAAGATAAAGAATTTTTTCTTTTAATTCATTGTGATTCTCTGGCATATAACCTGTAATTTTTTAATTTAGTCATTTTTGACTTTGAGCAGTTACTATTAATTTATCGCAATCTTCTGCTAATTTGACAAGCTTATCTGCGATTGTCAAAAGATATTGGATAGAAGGATTTGGCGCACCTGACTTATCACCAGGTGCTGCATTTTGAAGTCCCGTCCCAAGCGCTGATGCTTGCTTAGCTACTTCGAGAAAAGTGGTTTTCATTGATGCTGTAATAATTGCTAAGTCACTCATAACAATCACTATCCCCGGATTTTGCCAATAACTATTCTCTTTTTTAAGCATAGCACATCAACTTTTCTATTATTCAGCAGTTTTTGTTTCTTCTGCATTATCTGTGTTAGAAAAATTAGAAGATGTTGATTTAAGTTGATCAGCATAACCACGATGCGCATTTTGTTCAATTTGATAAACGCGGCGTTGCATGTAAGCATTGCGAACAAATACATATTTATCCACTGCTGCTACTTCAAGTACATCTTGAAATTGCAATAATTGTGCGCGTCTATCAACTACACCTAATCCATATAATTCATAACGAGTAGATGGCGGGTTGATATAAGGGTAAATAGAAAATGCATAATAATCGACAGGAATTCCGATACCATCGCGTAATGTATTAGGACCAAAAAATGGTAATACCAGATAATTTGAATTTTTGTATCCCCATCTTGCCAATGTCAACCCAAAATCATTTTGGTATGGCTTTAAATTCATTCGTTCTGCAATATCAAAAAGCCCGCCAACGCCAACAGTCGTATTAATAACCAGTCGCCAGCTATCGTTGGCTGCTTGATAAAAATTAAATTGCAATAAATCGTTAGCAATATTCGGCAAATTTCCGATATTTAAAAAGAAATTATGAATACCTTGATTAAGCGGTCTTGGCATGATGGTGTTATAAAAAGTGGCAACCGGTTTCAAAATAAATTTGTCAATTTTTTCGTTAAAAGTGAACATGGCGCGATTAAAACCTTCATAAGGATCAGCATTCGTCGCTGCTTCCTCCTCAGCAAAAACATTACTACCTGTCGTCCAAAAAACTAAAAATATTACGATTGTGGATAAAAATAAAGAACCTTTTTTGTTATTCATACTATTAATCCTTTTTTGATTAGGTCTTATGCTGAGATTAACCTAGTGTAACTTTTGCCTATCCAGATAACAATTTTTCTGTTTGAAAAATCCAAATTTTGTTAAGATTGCGCCTAAATTAAAATGAGCTTCATTAACATGAAAACTAATTGTCCCCGACCTTTAACACTTATTATTTTGGATGGCTTTGGATATCGCGAAGAACGCGATGCGAATGCCATTGCTGTTGCACATAAACCAAACTGGGATAACTTGTGGCAGCATGCCACCCACCGTTTGATTTCAGGATCTGGCAAATGTGTTGGCTTGCCGCATGGGCAAATGGGCAACTCGGAAGTCGGTCATCTCAATATCGGTGCTGGACGTATTGTTCAGCAAGATCTCACTCGTATTGATGAGGCGATTGAAAATGGGCATTTTTTCCAAAATTCTATTTTAATTAATGCG
>CAZKUQ010000243.1:0-2223 GCA_964555965.1 uncultured Coxiellaceae bacterium | reverse complement strand
CTGATGGATGCCACCTCGCGCAAAAAACGCACGGCTGGCATGACAACAATCTTGCTTAATTGCTTAACCAGAATTCGCGTTTATAAAATAATCTCATCGAAGCATTGGAGGCACTTTGTGCCTCCGTCTTCTCACGCCGAGAAACATCGTATCAAAATGGCCTCTGCCTCGAAAAAAATCCTTGCGTTTTTGTCATAAAAATGTTCATATAGCGTGATTAAAAATTTAAAATAATCATTTCCAACACACAAAATTGCCGAAATTTTCAATAATTTCAAAGGTTAGCTTAAATCCGATATTTTGTTGGCAATGATATTGCCAGCTATCTTAGGTGACATTCCTCACAAATGAGTGATCCTACGAGGCTCGCCATTTTTTATAAACAATTTATAAACGAGGAAAGAACCAGTGTCATTTGCACAATTAAATTTAAACGATCATCTTCACAAAGCATTAAAAGCTTGCGGCTATACGGAACCCACGTCTGTTCAAGCTAAATCCATTCCTGCCATTTTAGCTGGCAACGATTTAGTGGCTTGCGCACAAACTGGTACAGGCAAAACAGCAGCATTTGTATTGCCTGCACTGCAACGCTTGAGCATGCAAAAACCTTCAAAAACAACACGTATTTTAATTTTAACGCCTACACGTGAACTTGCTGCGCAAATCACGAAGGCTGCTAGTTTATACGGCAAATTTTTAAAATTTAATATCGTTAGTCTTGTTGGCGGCATGCCGTATCATCATCAAATAAAAGATTTAGCACGTGGTGCGGATATTATTGTCGCAACACCAGGACGATTGCTTGATCATATCGAAAGTAAACGCGTTGATTTATCTCATGTTGAAATGTTAGTACTAGACGAAGCTGATCGTATGCTAGATATGGGCTTCATTGATGATGTCACTACGATTGCGAAACTCACTCCGGAACAACGCCAAACACTATTATTTAGTGCAACGATAGACAAACAATTATCGCATGTTATTCGCCATTTATTGAAAAATCCAATTCGCATTGATTTGTCTAATGAAAAAATTTCTGCGCCTAAAATCAAACAAGAATTGTATCGCGTTAAGAACACACAACATAAACTGCAATTACTTAAGCATCTTTTAGGTGACAAAAATATTTATAAAGCCATTATTTTTTCTGCCACCAAAATGAATGCTGATAGGTTAGCAGATCAACTATGTGATGAAGGATTTCCTGCAGCAGCTTTACATGGTGATTTACGCCAAAATGTTCGTAATCGAACCGTTGAACAATTACGTCGCGGAAAAATTCAATTCTTAGTAGCGACCGATGTTGCAGCACGTGGTCTTGATATTAGCGATATCACCCATGTGATTAATTATGATTTACCACGATTTTCTGAAGATTATGTTCACCGCATCGGACGCACTGGTCGTGCTGGTAAATCAGGTGTTGCCATTTCTTTTGTCTTACCAACCGACATGCGTCACGTACAGCGTATTGAGCGTTATATTGATGAACGCCTGCCATTACTGTCACATTTGCAAATGGATACACATGCAGGAAGCGGTTCTGAACAAAAAATAAATCGACAATCTAATCAAGATACATCTGATTGGAATGACTTTAATGATGATGATCGTCCTAAAAAACATCATCACGAAAAACGCCATTTTTCTTCCGATAAAAAACGTCATGATGAACGTGGGTTTTCTTCTAGAAAAAAACGTGATGGCGAACCTAACGCATCATTTGAAAAGAAGCGCAGCGAAAATCGTGGACGTCCTTTTAATAATGAGCGCAATGAACGCGACAATGAACGAACTCGAACTCATTCAACTGGCGCTAAACGTCATACATCAGGCGACAAACCATTCGGAGGCAAACGCAAAAGTGAAAGCGAGCCTGCTTTCGAAAAAACGCGCAGCGATACCATTGATAAACCATTTAGCAAAAAACGTAGTAGCCATGGTCAGTCATTTGGGAAAAAGCGCGGCAATAATAAGCCTCGCGGTCGCTCTGATTCATGGCATGGTTCTTACGAAGGTCGCCGATCTAAGTAATATTATTTACTCAAGACAGACAAATTTATTGCGCCTGTCTTGAGTAAAATTAAGATCATGTGAAAAATCTTCTCGCGTTCTAAGATATAAATCGCATCGCTAATTTCATTTTCATGCACAATGTATTCAGCAAACGTTCACGACCTAATAACAAACGTCTAATCGCGAATTCTGGTTAAGCAA
>CAZKUQ010000242.1:0-2247 GCA_964555965.1 uncultured Coxiellaceae bacterium | reverse complement strand
AAGGCATAGATGCTTGGATTGCAAAGCATAATCGCTATGCCACCCTAGAGGCACATTCACTCATTCAAAGCATGGAAAAGACAACCCATGCAACCACTTCTTTCAAACAATTATTTTCACCCATTAGCACTTGCCGCAAAGCGTGGGTGCGTGAACACCTTTGGAATCACCTCCCGCTACTTATCAAACCATTTATTTATTTCTCTTATCGATATTTTTTCCGCTTAGGCTTTCTAGATGGCCGCGAAGGATTTATCTTTCATTTCTTACAAGGCTGTTGGTTTTGGTTTTTGGTCGACGTAAAAGCCCTTGAAACACTGAAGGCTAATCAGGAAACTGTGGTGCAACCTGAATAAAACAGGATTTTGTTGTAATCGATTTAAAAAACCACTTTTAAGCAAATTCTGCGCTATATTCATCCTGCGCCTGTTGCAGCGGCTTTTATTGAAAATCACTTGAAGAGCCAATTTTTTTCTGTAGAAAGAAATAAATTCCCGTCGTAGCGATCTAAGTGATTCATCTCAATTGAAGTTAATTGATTATTTTCGATAATAAATAATGAAATGTCGTGCAACTTCGTTATATTAGTCAATCGCTGTCTTAGGCTAGAACCGCCATCAGAGGAAACTGCGGGAGAAAATTCGAGCATCAAGACAGGTTTATCACGTGATAATATCTCCATGCAGCCATCTAGAGCAGCGCTTTCCCCACCCTGTACATCTATTTTGATGAAATTTACTTTACTGATTCTATTTTTTTTAACATATTGATCGATTGAGATACCGTTAACGGATATATTGGCCCTATTTTCAACAAAGTAAGGGCGGTTGTCTCCGCTATGTTCAGGAAGAATATATAGCTCTATTTTCTTATCAGTTTCACAAATTGCAAATTCATTAGCAAAAGTATTATTGTCAATTTTATTAAGGAAGATATTTCTTTTTAAAATAGAAAATAATATCGGGTCAGGTTCAAAGCAATGAACTTGTTTTGCGCCTAACTTGCTCCCTAGATAGATCGCCCAATATCCAATATTAGACCCAACATCCAAACAGGTTAATTTAGAAAAATCGAATTGATTGAGAAAATCTAACTCCGTTTTTTCTGCCACCTTGTATATACCATTCGCCATTGAAGATGCGAATCTTGATGCAATAAACTGAAAAATATAGTAAAAGTATCCCATGGAAAAGATACTAACCTTAAGGGAACGGGTACAATTGATTCAACGTCATCGCAAGGAGCGCGACGGACGTGTTCGTGATCGCATAAAAACAGTCTTAGCCTACGATGACGGCCATAGTTATTCCGAAATTGCTAAAATCCTATTATTAGACGACGAAACAATTCGACGTTATATTGAAGGTTACCTGGATAATAAAAAACTTACTGCAGAAAATGGCGGCAGCGATAGCAAACTAACCCATGACGAATCACGTCAATTAACTGATCACCTGAAAAAAACAACCTATCTTTACGTTAAAGACATTTGCCAATATGTGCATAAACAATTCAACAGACAATACAGTGTGAGCGGTATGACAAAATGGCTGCATGCACATTGCTTTTGTTATAAAAAACCACACGCTGTCCCTGCAAAAGCAGACAAAATAAAACAAGCAGCATTTATCAAATATTATAATAGCCTAAAAGAGAAATCAGGTAAAAACGAGCCAATTTACTTTACAGATAGCGTACATCCACAATATCAAACACAACTAGCTTATGGCTGGATCTTGAAAGGTGAACGCAAAGCTATTGCGATGACCGGCAGACAACCGCGTTTGAATTTTATCGGCGGCATCTGTTTAGAGGGCCATCGTTTTATTTACAGACAATCAGATACCGTTGATACGACAAACATCAATTTATTTTTAAAAAAACTCCGTCAAAATCACCCTGAAAATCACAATATTCATGTGATTTGGGATAATGCTGGATATCATAGAAGCGCGGCAGTAAAAGCTTATGCAAAAGAACTAAAAATCATACTGCATTACCTGCCAGCCTATTCGCCCAATCTTAATCCCATTGAACGAATGTGGAAATTAATGCATGAAAGTGTCAGGTACAACCAATACTACGATAAATTTTCAACGTTCACCGATGTAACGCTTAATTTCTTTAAAAGCATTGGCAGAAAAAAATGTATTTTACGAAAGAGAATCACTGATAACTTTCAAATCCTGCATTCGCCGTTGTTCGCAGTTTGAGGTGTAACGGGTATAGCCCTGCGAGGACCACTCT
>CAZKUQ010000241.1:0-2270 GCA_964555965.1 uncultured Coxiellaceae bacterium | reverse complement strand
AATTATCTCCATTAAATGAACCCGTAAATGAGGATGAAGCTAATTCATTTCCTATTGGCACCCAGCCTGCGCCGCTATTCCAATTTTGAGTGGCGGCTAAATCAATGCTGCCGCTTAATTTATAATATTTACTGAGCGTCGTTGAATCTGAACCTATTCCTTGCAGACCATAAAGATCAGCAATGATATAAGGGTCACCACTCGTGCCAGCCCCTGCTGTTGCACGTAAAAATCTTGCATTTGAGTTAGGCATCGTGCCTGAATTGATTTGGAAGTTATTACGTACGGTAAAGCCAGGCAACGGATCAGTCACTTGAGACCATATCCCTCTCGTTAGATTAAAATTATTGACATCAATAGCCGCTGTGACTGTAATGGTATCTGTGGCTGCTCCAGCTGTTAATATTAAGCCGCCATTTACCGCGGTAATGTCTGAATTGATAGCAATATTTCGGCTTGCTGTCAGTGTTAATGTATTTACAGATGTCCACGTCAATGCACTATTGATTGTAATATCACCACTGCCTGCTCCTGCTGATGCTGTTAACACGGCTACATTCGTCGTTGCTAAGTTTCCTAATAATTCGCTCGCTAAAATATTGGCTGTATTTGTTGACGGCGTATACGTTCCATCCGCAAAACTCTCATTTGCTGTTGCGTCTCCGCTGATTGTCACATCCGTCGGGTCAAGTAACCACATACCGGTTTGACCTGCAGGTGCACTTAAATTAATTTTTGCACCCATCACATCTAAATAATGGGCTGATGTTTCAACAAATCCGCCATCGCCGCCTAATGTGCCACCGCGAGCAAAGATAGTGCCTGCAAATTGCGTTGCTTCATCCGCCCATACAATAATTCTGCCGCCATCACCATTCGTGATTGCATCTGCATAAAGTGAAACGCCTGATCCCACTTGTGTAAATAACGCGTTTTGTTCAGGGCCTTTACCTTGATAATTACCACCAATTAACATTTCACCGCCGCCGAGATCACCGCTTACATCGATAACGGTCGGTGCTTCAACTTTCACGCGTTTTGCTAATACTTTGACTTTGCCGCCTTTGCTTCCTATCGCTTTTCCTGATGCATCCATTTTTCCTGCAACTCGAATAACACCTTCATGACCGCTTAAAGTAATAACGCCACCTTTTTGTGCCACTGAACGCGTTTGCGCGACACCTTCCATATTAATTGCGCGATCTAATACACCTTGCGCAGCTTTAGCTGATACGAGAATCGTTCCGCCATCAGCAATTAATGATCCTTTATTCTTCACTCCATCTCGCATCACTTGACCATTCTCATCCGTTGCTGCACTCGTTGATCCTGCATCAACACTGAAATTAATGAGTTGGTCTCCATACAAATCAATCGTGAACTTACTTCCTGAACCCAATACAATACTTCCCATCCTCGCCTGGATTATCCCATCGTTTCTTACATTGTTTCCAACCAATGCAACCAATCCATGTTCAGCGGCCGTGATCGTTCCCTGGTTAATCACCGCTCCTGCATAATTGGATGAACCATCAAAAATATATTTGCCAGCAAGAAAATTTGAGTTCGTTATATCAACCGTCGATGCAATAATCCCGCCTACATCTACTTTAGAACCTGAACCAAAAAATATACCCGCTTGGTTAACTAAGATAATGCGGCCATTTGCTGATAATTGACCAAATATTTGTGAAGCACCTTGGGTAGGGCTAATGCGATTAAGTGCTACTGCGCTAGAGTTAGGTTGGACAAATTGCGTATGTTCACCTGAACCTATGTTAAAACTGTTCCAATGAATAATCGCTTGGTCGCTAGCTTGATTGACTTGGGTTGTTGTTGCTGTTTGCGAAACGGTCACATTACCTGACGCAACATGATCTAACACCGGGTTTGCAAGACTGCATTCCATCATCCACATCGTGGTTAACAACACCATAATATGTCTCACAAAAGTTCTCGTTAGCCACGGTTTTCTCATGTACGCACCACCACCCCTCTCGTAATGACTCGAAGGAAAAAAGATCAAATTTGATATTTTTGTTCTTTACATACATTAAAGTGTAGTCTATGTGCGTGATTTTGCTGGGAAAGAGCCTCTTGACAGATTAACTTATTGAAAATTAAGAAGAGTAAACGGGTAATTGTAACGAGGATAAATGAATCAAATGGTAATCACTCCCGCATATTTAGCGGGAGTTTTAGTAAGAGCCTGTTCAATATCTCTTAACTCGCTGCAAAAGCAGCATAATCGGCTAAAATTTTTGCGAATT
>CAZKUQ010000240.1:0-2288 GCA_964555965.1 uncultured Coxiellaceae bacterium | reverse complement strand
CCGTCCACTCCGTAAATTAAAGTCAAATATTTGTATTCATGAGAAGGCGTATTTTGGTGAGTCGGGAAAACTTGAATTGCACCAGTAGATCGTTATTCTTTGTAAGAGAGCAGGAAAATGCTTCAAACCATTCGTGAGCATACGCAAGGTTGGATAGCAGGCACTATCATTTCCATCATTATTGTTACTTTTGCCTTGTGGGGAATACATAGTTATTTTGTCAGTAATGCCAACAATAGTGTGGTGGCAGAAGTAAATGGTATTGATATTACAAAAGAACAACTAACAGTTGCTTATGAACGACTGCGTAGACAAGTTCAAACTCAATATGGCAACAGTAATACCCCAAAAGACGATACGGCACTAAAAGATCGCGCATTAACTTCAATCATCAATGTGGAAGTATTAAAGCAGGCATCAACTTCTCAAGGTTATTTGATTACTAATCAACAAATTGATAATTACTTGCAGAACATGCCAGAGTTTCAAGTCGATGGACAATTTTCTGTTGAGCGATTTCAAGAAATTCTTTCAAGTACCATGCTTTCTACCAGCGAATTTTTAGAATTAATTAAAACCAGTTTGCTGATCGATCAACCTCGATTAGGTATTATGTTTACTTCATTTTCTTTGCCAGATGAAACGAGTTATACAATTGCTTTGGTGAATCAAGAAAGAGAGGTGAGTTACATCAATATCCCGGCTCAATATTTTCTATCACAGCCGATTGTTATACCAGCTGAAAAAATAAAAACATATTATGAGCAAAATCAAAATGAATTTATGACACCTGAGCAAGTTAATATTGAATATATAGAATTGTCATTGAAAGATTTGCTCGAAAAATATAATCCGGCTGATGCCGAATTAAAAAGTTTTTATAACGAAAACATTAATTCATACACTAATCCGCAAACCTGGAAATTAAGTGAAATTCTTGTTCTAGTATTGCCAACCGCTTCTCAAGAAGATTGGATAACGGCAAAGAAAACAGCCGATGAAATTGTCGCAGCAGTGAATATCGGCGAAGATTTTGCAAAATATGTAAAACAATACGGTGGAAAAAGCTTGTCGGAAAAAGGCATGTTAACATTAAATCAAGTGCCAACAGATTTGCAAAAAGCAGTTTCGGAGCTCACTAAAAAAGATCAGGTATCAGAACCAATTAAAACCGATCATGGATTTATTATCCTGAAAGTTGATGATATTAATCAGCCTAAGATTGAAGCATTTGATTCGGTTAAGCAAAAAGTAAAAGAAGCTTATGTTCGCCAACATGCAGAAGAAAAATTTGCTGAAATGCGTGATTCATTAGCAGATAACACTTATGAACATCCTGATTCATTACAATATGCTGCTAATAATTTAGGACTAACGATCAGGTCGAGTGAACTTTTTACACGTGATAAACCAGGCAAGGATGTTTCTCAGTTTAAGAAAGTGCGTGATACCGCATTTAGTAATGATGTATTGAATTTGCAAAACAATAGCGATGTCATTCAGCTTAATCCTGAGACCGTCATTGTTTTGCGTGTTAAAACTCATGTGGCATCTACTTTACTGCCGCTTAAAGATATTTCTAAACAAATTGCTGATAAATTAAAAGCACAAGAGGCGGAAAGTCGTGCAGAAAAATTTACGCATGAAATGCAAATTAAATTACAAAATGGCACTGATGCCAAAGCATTAGCAAGTGAATATAAATTTTCTTGGATAGAAGCAGGACTTATCGGCCGTTATTCAACGAAAGTAGATTCTGCCATATTAGATACTGCTTTTCGACTTGCTAATCCATCGACTAATCAGGGCAAACCAGTTTATGGTGTCACGAGAACACCAAACGGCTATGCCATTGTTGCATTAAAAAGCGTGAAAGATGGTACTGCAAGCGATCCTAAACAAAAAGCCGTGTTTGCTGAACAAGTGCAAAATAGCGAAGGTTACCTTGAATACGAGTTGTTTAAGCAAAGTCAGACTGGCAAAGCTAAAATCAAAATGGCTTCTTGAAGAAATGCTTGCTACAAAAAAAGCTAGTGTATAAAAAATACTCGCTAGTTTCGTACTTCTTCTGGAAGCGTTTTTTCCGATTCTAACTTGCTTTTTTTTGCTTCTTCACTCACCTTGGCCAGACCCCGCAGAAATTTTTGTGCAGGCATATTCGCTCTCATGAATTCAGTTGATAAAAATTTTGCGGGGAGACGCAGTATGATGATGAACAATTCATTTTTACAATTAACGCGAATCTCGGTTAAGAAGACTTGTCATTCCCGCGAAAGCGGGAATCTCTC
>CAZKUQ010000239.1:0-2307 GCA_964555965.1 uncultured Coxiellaceae bacterium | reverse complement strand
GAGTCGCGAAGCATTCGCATCCTGCGAGCTTCGCTCATTTGGGCATCCTTGCCCAAATGCCCCCTAAAATACCGACCTTCACCAACGGATTCTAAGTCTTGAAGCAATGCCGTCGGATTTGGACACTTGCTCGGAGCAATCATACTACGTCCTTAAAGTAGTAAAAAAAGGTATCACAAAATAGACCTAGACTTGTTTTATGCCAAGCTGTCCCACAAAATAAAATATTCATTGTAAATTGACTTTACATGCGATATTCATTTTCTGGTAAATCAACAGTTTCTTTGAACCTTAAATTTTTGCTTAACATCAAATATATCTAGCAGTTCGCTTAGTTCCAGCAACGCATAATATTTTCCTTTTGCTATTACCATTATCTTTGCGTCCTGCGTTACGAACTCGTTCCTACGCCATAATCGCAAGCAACTTTCATTGGACGGATTATCAGGCAACCTTTTCATACGCCAACTCAAAAACGCATAAAAAAGAGTATGGGCTAAAACACATAGTATAATGTGCAGATACGCAACCGTTTCAGCTTTTTTCCCAACTCTCTTTGGCAAGTATTTCAGATATACAGCTTGCTTCATTTCTCTAAAACCACAATTTTCAATCAAAGACCTTTGTCGATAGCCATTAGCACCAATAGATGCATCATCCACTACTGATAATGATGTTAGCAAAACTACTTCCTGTCCCGATTCTACCTGTTTATCTCTCCAGGTGGTTATAACTACTGCATTTATTGGTGTTCCATTGGTTTTACTATTATTTTTTACCTCGAAAGGATTGTACTGAAAGTACGTTAAAAGACCGTCCACACCATACCCATGGCATTTACCTTTCCCGTATTTCCAACTAGCTAGCCTATTGGGTTCTCTCTCATAGCTCTTGCGGAGAGCTATAGCATCCTCTCTCACTATTAAAGTTGACTTCGCAGGTATGATGAAATCTATCCCCATTTTATGCTTGAGTTTCCACATTTGAATACCATCTAGAAATCCGCGGTCTGCAACCACTAGCTTGATTCGCTCTTTCCCTATATTCGCAACACCTTTTTTGACCATAGTTAATAGAAAGTTACTGTCATTCTTATTAGCTGGCACAATATCGATAGCAACAACAATTCGTGACTTTACTTCGTATAGAATGAACAACTTAAATCCATAAAAAACTTCATCCCCATCTTCACCGTTCTTTTTCTTGCGTTTCGTCTTTCCACAACCCGGAAAGTCAGATCTAGTAGCAATAATCGTAGAATCTAATGCAAAAGTTGTACCCCTTAAAAATGGACGTAATATTTTGACACATTTATCAAAACAATTAATGACGCTGTCTTTGTTCAGCTTTTCTATGTTATCTAATAATGTAAACCTATCCATGACGGGAACAGATTTTTTTTTAATTCTTTTCCATGTTGATTTGAATCTCCTCGATTACACATTCCTTCTTTAAGAGCATGCAGTTCGAAGCCTAATAAAGTCATTGCACCGCCATCACTTAGCAATTCTTCAGTACCACGAATTCTTGGGATACCGACTATCAATTTGATAATGTATAATAAGACGAATATATGTGATGGAATCATTTTACGTTTTGAACTTCCGACGATTTTCTTAAGTTCTCTCATAATTCCTTTTTCCTCTAAAAACCTTAAGAAATCTCCTATAAACGGCCATTTTGTGCAAAAAGCAGCATCGATTTCCTTATTATTTAACGCTTCTTCAATTTTTTGTCGATTTTCTTCCACGTTTTTCACCTTCTTTCTTTGTAAATGTATCTACAGCTATTTCATGCATATCTTCGATTTTTAAAATCAAGCCTTGGATTTCATCATTTGTTTTTTGTATCTTCTTACATATTTCTTTGAAATTCTTATAATTTTCCGAATATTGCTGCGCTTCTTGGGCCTTATCCATATTGCATGAAGTGGACACTAACTTTTCGCCTTTTCGATTACGATATATCCACGGAAATGGCCCATGCAATTCTCCTTGAGCGCATTTGCAGTTTGGACTACCACACTTGGTATGTCGCTCATAAAATGAAGCCTTTAATAACTTTCCAGGTTGCATAATGCTTTCTATCAGTTCCCAACGTTCCTTATTTAACTTGTACAAGCTCTGTCTTATTTGAGATATATCAGTCATTTGCCTTCCTCCTTACGTTTATTTATATTAACACACGTAATATTATACCAAAAATGAAGGCAAAAAACAATTCTTTTTAAAATTATTTTTTGCCCTCATACAAATTCTTTATTTTCAATGTTTTTGCTTATCAATATCCTTATAGCAACTTTTAAGT
>CAZKUQ010000238.1:0-2328 GCA_964555965.1 uncultured Coxiellaceae bacterium | reverse complement strand
TTGTTGCAGATTATGGACATGGCTTAGTAGGTCAAGAAGCCGTTGATGTATTAATGAAGAAAAGTCAATTTCTAGCAGTTAACACGCAAGCTAATGCGGGTAATCATGGGTTCCACTGTATTTCTAAATATTCCAGAGCAGATTTGGTTTGTTTAGCGGGGCGTGAGCTCAATCTTGCGTTTAGAAATAAAAATATTTCCGTGTCAGAAGGGATTCGATGTTTGGATGAGTTATATAAATATAAAAATATTCTTATTACGAGTGGTTATGAAGGCATAACAATTTTGGATGATAAGCGAACGTTGGTTGAAGCGCCTGCTTTCACGAGCAACGCAAAAGATCGGGTAGGAGCGGGTGATGCTGTTTTGGCGATAGCAAGTTTATTAATGGCTGTGCAAATGCCCTCAGATATAGTAGGTCTTATTGCTAACATAGTGGGTGCAGAAGCCATTAATATTATGGGCAATGAATCCTTTGTCGAAAAAAATAATATTATAAAATATATTCTTCATTTATTTAAATAAAGGAATTTTGATGAGTGATGTAATTCAACTTAAAGCAAGTTGGGTAACAAAAAAAATAACTGAAATTTTAAAACGGGAAGGAGTGGGGCGTGGATTTCTTAAGATTTATATTAAATGCATGTTTCATTCTTTGGCGTTATTGATTGCTTATACTATTGTTTTTTTGTCACCGTGGGTACGTATTCGATTTGTTAAATTAATTAACCAACGTATCGGGCATTATGCTTTAAATACTGAGTTATTGTTGTGTGGTTTTGATGAGGGAGTTTACGAGGGGAAACGTAGTACTTTCTTTTATACTTACGATCCTCGTCATCATCCTATTTGTAATACGCAACTGCATTTAATGTGGAAAAGGGTTATTCCGATTTTACCTTTTCCTTTATTTATTCAGAGAATTGATGATTACATAAAATTAATAAAACCAAAATATTATGAAAATGATATTGTGAAAAAACGATTTGAGCGTGCAATAGGTTGTGAAGACAATCATTTTTTGTTAAGAAAACAAAAAAAGTCTCATTTATTTCTTACTAAAAAAGAAATTCGAAAAGGTGAAGAAATGTTAGAAAAGATGGGGCTTTCTACATCTTCTCGTTTTATATGTTTGATGGTGCGTGATGATGGATATTTGAAATGGCATTTGCCCAATGGGGACTGGGCTTATCATGATCACCGAGATGCTGATGTTGATGATTATCAGAAGGCCGCAGAGTTTTTAGCTGATCAAGGATATTATGTTATTCGAATGGGTAAGCATGTTAACAAGAGGTTTAATGTAAAGCATCCTAGGATTATTGATTATGCAGACAGTGTTTTTTCTTCGGATTTCATGGATGTTTATTTGGTTGCGAATTGTTATTTTATGATTTCCACGAGTTGTGGTTTAGATGGAGTAGCACAAGTATTTAGAAAACCTCTTTTGATAACTGATATCCCAGTATGTAGTGTGAAGTATGAATATGCTTGGAGGCTGTTTATACCAAGGAAGCTATGTGAAAAGCGAAGCAGGCGCCCACTGTCTTTTTCAAATTTACGAGTTATATTTGAAAATGAAAATAAATTTATTTCAGAGATCATAAAAGAAAAAGATTTGTTTTTTATTAGTAACTCGCCTGATGAAATTCTTGAGGCAACAAAAGAAATGCTAAACCTGCTTGCAGGAGAGTGGGTGCAAACAAAAGAAAATAATTTTTTACAAGAAAAATTCTGGATATCGTTAATCAAAGAAATGCCTAGTAACCTAAAAAGTAGTGTTATGTTGCCTCAAGTAGGTGCGGATTTTCTGAAACGAAATCAAATGTTGTTTGAGTTATGAAAGGCAGGGAAAAAATGCAAGAAAGAAATAAAGACGCAGGTTTCGAAAAAAATCTATTGAATCGTCCTGCGATTTTAGGCAATGCGCCAATATTTAATGAAATGCTGCCGATACTACGTCCAAATTTACCAGCATTTCGTGATCTTGAAAAAGAGTGGGAGCAAGTGTTATTGTCAAATCAAATTACTAATGCAAAACAAGTAAAAAAGTTTGAAGAACATGTTGCGGAATATTTGGGTGTGAAACATTGCGTTGCTGTAAGTAGTTGTACGAGCGGATTGATGTTAACGCTTAGAAGTTTAAATATTCAGGGCGAAGTTGTTATACCTAGTTTTACTTTTTTTGCAACGGCACACGCCTTATTATGGAACGGTATTACGCCTGTTTTTGTGGATTGTGAGCTCGATACATTTAATATTGATCCTATACAAGTTGAATCAGCGATTACGCCTCGAACAAAAGCAATACTTGCCATACATATGTATG
>CAZKUQ010000237.1:0-2331 GCA_964555965.1 uncultured Coxiellaceae bacterium | reverse complement strand
CGCGACACGAAGTCGCATAATAAATTGTTTTGAGCAATTCATCATGGATGACAAATATGCTACAAAACCCGCTATTTCGCTAGCGGTTTCCTACCTGAACATGCATTTCTTTGTGTGAAGCTTCGGGGACAATGTAGCCACGGGTTATCCGTAGGAAGTACTGTGAAGTACGACTGAAACTGTTAGCACTAAAACGGTGAGGCGCTAGGAACGAATGATATGGTTAATATATGTGAACTTCACAGAAACATCGTCAACTACAAGAAGCTAAAAGTGATGACAAGCTTTAACCAAAAGGTATGTGGTCAAGGTGTTATTGGCTCGTAATGCACCGCGAATATTGCACCACCGGTGGAATTGAAGAACCTAACCCATTTATTTATTTGTTATGCGGAACGTGGAAAGCCCGTACAGTTCCTGAAAAAAAAATCAGGCATGCATGTCCGCAAGGAATGTATTGAATGTGCGGAAGCAGGAGGATGGAAAAAGCAAATGACGTGTTGTAACGATGCGTATACAAATTGAAATATTATTTGTTGCGAAAGCAAGCTGACATCCAACTGGTCTTAATCGCAAGATAATTTGTCGAATCGATTTAAGTAGGAAAGCAAATGACAGTAATGCTAAACACATTATCTGGTGCACCAACTCGCAGTGATTTAGAGTGGCAATCAATTGATTGGGATCACGCTACATCACAAGTGCGTCGACTGCAAATGCGTATTGCGAAAGCATATAGAGATGGAAAACACGGCAGAGTTAAATCTTTGCAATGGGTTCTGACTCACTCGTTTTATGCGAAATTACTCGCAGTAAAACGTGTTACTGAAAATAAAGGTGCTAAAACACCTGGCATCGATAATGTTACTTGGAAAACACCTAAACAAAAGATGGGTGCAGCTTTATCCTTAAAAAGACGAGGATATTGCGCGCAACCATTACGTCGGATTTATATTCCGAAAAAGCAAAAAGGGAAATTTCGTCCACTTTCAATTCCGCCTATGGAATGTCGTGCGCAACAAGCATTGCATTTATTGGCGTTGGAGCCAGTAGCTGAAACAATAGCAGATAAAAATGCATATGGTTTTAGACCGCTGCGTTCCTGTGCAGATGCAATTGAACAATGCGCACTCGTATTAAGTAAAAAGTATTCTTCAGAATATATTCTAGAAGGCGATATTCATTCTTGCTTTGATAATATCTCGCATCAATGGCTACTGGATAATGTACCTACAGATAAAAAGATGTTGTCGCAATGGTTGAAAGCAGGTTACATAGAAAAAGATGAATATTATTTTACAGATACTGGCGCAGCACAGGGCGGTATAATTTCACCTACATTATTGACGATCACACTCAGCGGATTGGAAGAAAGAGTTAGATCTGCTATTTCAATACGTAGAGATAAAGTGAACGTTTGCACATATGCAGATGATTTTATTATTACCGGTTCAACAAAATCAGTTCTGGAAAATACAGTATTACCTACTGTTGAAATCTTTTTGAATGAACGTGGTTTGCAACTCTCGAAAGAGAAAACAAAAATCACGCACATCAGTGAAGGCTTTGATTTTTTAAGCATTAACATACGAAAATATAACGGTAAGTTTATTTGTAAACCCGCTAAATCTAGTGTTAAACGATTTCTCGATAATATCCGAGAAATAGTAAAATCAAATGCTGCTGCAAAAACGGAAAATTTAATTCATCTTTTAAATCCAAAAATACGTGGATGGGCGAATTATCACCGGAATAATTCAGCAAAGAAAACCTTCGGCTATGTAACTCACAACATCTTTAAAACACTTTGGAAATGGGCTAAACGTCGTCATCCAAATAAAAGTGTACAATGGATCCGCAAGAAATATTTTCGATCAGTCAAACATCAGAACTGGGTTTTCTTTAGTAAAATAGAAGATAAATCAGGAAAGAAATATAATCTTGATTTAATTGAAATCGCTAAAACACCAATTAAACGTCACATTAAAATTAAAGGTGATGCAACGCCATTCGATCCTGCATTTTCAGAATACATTGCACAGCGACTAGAGCGTCGCAAAAACAAAATATTATTCCGAGAATGCAAAGATAGTTGGTCTCCTTGGTGGGAAATACCTTGTGCTGATAAATTAAAGTAATATGCTGGATCATCCGATGATGATTTTACTGAGGCTTGAGCCGGATGCAGGGAAACTTGCAAGTCCGGTTCTTAGAGAAGTTTGCCGCAGTAATGCGGTGAACTTACTCGACAGATAAGAAGAATCTGGGAAAACTATGCGACACTTTCTCTTCAAAATTATCCAAGGAGAAGTCATCGTGTTCGAACAAACC
>CAZKUQ010000236.1:0-2339 GCA_964555965.1 uncultured Coxiellaceae bacterium | reverse complement strand
AAGTAGTTATAAGAGAGACTGAAAGTTAATAAAACTGTGTCGAATATGTGTCGAAGGTTGGAATCATAAAAATCAAGTATCAAATAAATCGGAGAATTTGTTATGAACGCCAGGAAGCGGCCGAAAAGTCTAAAAAAAATTAATGGGATTGAATTTGCAGAAATGAAAGCCATTTATAATTCAATTATTGATGATGATCCTCAAAAATTAGAGGTAGCCTTAACCAATTTTCAAAATATTAACTATAGAATTGAATCTTATGATGCCGGACATCCAGTTGATTGGTCTTCTTCTGTTTCTATGCAACAGTCACGCACATTTAAGCCAATTTTGCATATGTCTGTAGAATTGGGTCGTGCTAAATGTACAGCTTGCCTCATTCAGCGCGGAGCTGATGTAAATTTATATTCTACTTTGGATAAAGAAGAAAATAATTTATTACATACTTCATTACATGCAATATGTATGGGTGAAACCGATGAACAATCGGATTATCCAGGTACAGCACGTGCATTATTAGAAAATGGTGCAAGATTAGATTATCGAATCAGCAATAATTCAGATGAGCCAAATGCTTATGAATTTTGTTTAAATATTCAAAAAGAAAAAAATACTTCTGATGAATTGGATTTAAATAAATTTATTACACCTAGATTTCATGCTACGCAAACAGCTAATCTTGTTAAACCTATTTTTAAAGTATTTTTTGATTTAAC
Organism: uncultured Coxiellaceae bacterium; assembly: GCA_964555965.1. GTDB lineage: Bacteria > Pseudomonadota > Gammaproteobacteria > DSM-16500 > DSM-16500 > Aquicella. The sequence goes on along the minus strand of CAZKUQ010000236.1, from coordinate 1,623 downwards.
ACAGAAAAATCAATCAGCAGAACAAAAAGAGAACATTACAGTAACGGATAAAAAACAAGTTCTTTTTCAAAGAAAAGAAAAAAAACCTGTTCCTATTGAAGAAAAAACTCTAAAACAGGCAAAAGCTAATAGGCACGGCTAAATCGTTATGGTTGGACTCAATCTAGCGAAATAATTTCTTCTAGCTAGTACTGATAATTAAAGTTATATCAGGCTTAAATGTAGAAGTCCCTTCTCAATTTTGTTGTCCTTTGAGCGGTGATATTATAGATAATCCAGTCTATGATATTAGAAGTCCTTATATAAAATACGATGAAGATTTTTTGATGTATTGGTTAAATAAATCACATCCTAAGCTTATGCCTCATTGGTAATTGCTTAATTCAAGCAACAACATTAATATTCACATTCACATTTTTGTTACTAACATAATTTATTGAAGGGCAATAGTGACCGAAAAAATAAAAAATACAAATCATATACATCAACCACACGATCACTTGGTAAAAAAATTATTATCCAATCCGGCGGCAGCGCGAGATATTTTAAGCTTGTATTTACCTGATGATGTATTAGCAGCAGTTGATCTTACTATTCTTGAGCTTCAACGAGATTCGTTTATAGATGATGAACATAGAGTATTTGCTGTTGATCTATTATATAAAACCGCTTTTCAAAATGAAGAAGGATATATTTGGATTTTGCTGGAACATCAGCGTAGAAGCGATCCTTGGTTACCCGTTCGTTTATTCAAATATATTTCTATTATTTGGGATCATTTACGCAAAACCTCTAAATCAATACAAGTACCGCTGGTTTATCCACTCATTATTTATAATGGCGATAAGCCTTATTTACACTCATTGAATTTGAGTGATTTGATTAAACCGAACGCGTCAAAAGAACTGTTTCATAATTTATTTAGCCAGCCGTTTCGGCTAATTGATTTAGCGGCTATTAAAGACGAAGAACTCAGAAAATCGGGACAAAAGGGAGTGAAGGGGATAGCGTTACTCATGGCGCTAAAGCATGTTTTTGATAGGAATTTACAGGTATTTTTTGATCAAATATTGTTGGGGGTATTAAAACAATTAGACCAAGCGGGTGACACCGATGAGGTGGTTGATGTATTATACTACTTAATGAATGAAGGCGAATTCTCTGATAAAAACCGTTTTTGGAAAACTCTTCATAATGAATTTTCAGAGAAAGTGGAGAATGAAATGACAACGATAGCACAAGATTTGGAAACCAAAGGCAAAATAGAAGTTGCACGACGTTTATTAGCTGAAAAAATGGATATGAGTGATGCCGAGCTTGTTACTTGGGTTAAACGAGTGACCGGTCTTCCAATAGAAAAAATTCACGAACTTCAGAAAAAGCACTAAATTTTTCGTTCGTGACTTTTTCGTGATTGAGTTGTGCTTTATTATGCTTTATTGTGCATTTTGCAATGGCCGCACAATCCTATAAGTTATTAATAATCAATCACATAGGTTTCGAGTAAACAGCTCTTAATCAATAGGTCGTTGGTTCGATCCCAACACGGCCCATCACATGTTCCTATATTTTGCGAAAGTGGCGGAATTGGTAGACGCACTGGATTTAGGTTCCAGCGGGGCA
>CAZKUQ010000235.1:0-2356 GCA_964555965.1 uncultured Coxiellaceae bacterium | reverse complement strand
GCAGATTGCAGGATTTTTATTGAATTAAAAAGATGGGGTTGGCTGGACGTTTACGTTAAAAGGGAAAGTTATTCTTTTACAGAGCCTTAAGGTCTGATGGACAAAGAACCTAGAACGTTTTTCTTTTTTTGCGCGGCGCATTCCCTTTTTCTTCTTCCATGTTTAATTCTAAAGGTGCTGCCATACTGCTCTCCGCTATTAATAAATGATTGCGCCGTTTTAAATGACTAAAAATTCGAACTGAGCGGGTATGCATAGCTAATTGATTCGAAACATCACACATCTCTTGCATAGATGCTCCCGACAGAAAAGAGGCAATGGTTAAAAATAAACATGCAGGAAATAGTTCGCGTTGCACCAACTGATATCCCTGCAGCAGCCATATTTGAAGTGATGGATCAATCCAACCAGATGCCTGTTTATAATTAAAATCTCGGCTTCTCATGACCCCATGAAGTTTAGTCGCTTTTGGTACAAGCGCTTTCATATTTACTTTAGCTTCTTTTGCATCATCTACATTGTCTTTAAATGTATTAGCAATATCTCTATGGTAATCAGGATTAAAAATAACGAGAGTTTGTAATGAAGATTCAACAGTAGCGAATGCATTATTTTTCTTTAATTCAGTTACGAAAATTTGCAACAAAGCGGGCCGCTTAGCGGAAGCCGCAAGCTTCAACACCTCGTTAGCCGCAGCCACATGTCCGCCTTTAGCATAGCCATGTACCATTCCCAAAATGAGCCGCTCAGCGGGGAGAGCAGCCGCAAGCTTCAACACGTCGTTAGCCGTAGCCGCATGTCCGCCTTTAGCATAGCCATATGCTATCCACCGCAATGAAGCATTAAATTGATTTCTTAAAAAAGTGACTGCTTCAAAATGACCTTCAACAGCTAATTGACTAACGGGAGTGTTATAACCGTTGTATACATCAATGCACACAGTAGTAAGTAGTTGTGTTATTGCAGCCTTATTTTTTTCTTTTGCTGCCTGACAAATAAGGTTAAAAAGATCAACATCAGATTTTGCTTCTTTCGATTCTTTTACTTCACGTTGTGTGTGCGCCAACATGCTATATATCACTCTCATTTTAAATTAAAATTTTAATATTACCTTACGCAGAATAAGCTTAAGTAGTGTCATTGCGTCTTGCAAAAACGCAAGACTCGCGATGACAAAGCCGAGTTTCCATGTTTTCTGCGAAAAAACTGCGTAACATGAGTTAATAAAATTGACACAATTATAACACAAATGGAATGGTATGCTCTATTATCTGTCGTAAAAAATCTTTGACTAAAATGATAATTTTGTATATTATCTATTCAAATATATTTAAGGTACTATGTTATGCTCTCTTTAAAAAACATTGCGCTTATTCTCGCCCTCTCAACTCTTGCGGTTCCTGTTCTTGCAAGCTCCTTTAGCCCTTATGCCGACTTAACCATTAATGCTCATTGGGATTCTCGTTATCAAGACATGGAACCTATGGATGTTACAGTCAGCGGAGCCAAGAGTTATCATTTAGCATTCATTACGGATGCAGGATCTTGCTTGCCTGCCTGGGGAGGTCAATCCAGCTATGCAGCTAATAAAAAAGTAGCATGGGGATCCCATTTAACAGACGCGATGCGCGCAAAGAACATCGACTATATTATCTCCTTGGGCGGTGCAAGTGGAAATGACTTATCGCATTCATGCAGCGATAAAGAACTTCTTAATGCATATGAAGAAATGATTATAACTTATCTCCCGAAAGGTCTTGATTTCGACATCGAAAATGGAACAGCCAATATAGAAAAAGTCATGCGTACATTACAACAGATTCAACATGCGCATCCTGATTTAACATTAAGTTTTATATTACCTGTATTACCCGAAGGGTTAACTTCTGAAGGCCAACAACTTGTGAAACAAGCAAAAGAGGCCCATCTCAATTATTCAGTCAACATCATGGCGATGGACTATGGCCCTGCCTATACTAACGATATGGGACAATATGCCATTCAAGCCGCTACCAATCTATTTCAATTTTTGAAGACACTGTATCCTGAAAAATCGGATGCCGCTTTATGGCAAATGATTGAAGTCACCCCCATGATTGGCGTAAACGACGTAAACGTGGAGCAATTTACATTAACGAACGTGGATACATTGCGAAACTTTTCAAAGCAATATAATTTAGGCGGCCTATCCATGTGGTCTGTGGCACGTGATAAACCGTGTGCAGATAAATGGGCAAGCCCCGTGTGCAGCGGAAATAATTTACAAAAAAAAGATTATGAGTTTTCTGAACGGTTTATGCAGTAAGGCTCTGCGAATAAATAACTCGTACAGTTAGCGCTCAGGGTGGCGTTAGAT
>CAZKUQ010000234.1:0-2374 GCA_964555965.1 uncultured Coxiellaceae bacterium | reverse complement strand
ACTCGAACGTTTTTTTGTTCCCTCCCGTGTCATCCCAGAAACTCGAACGTTTTTTGTTCCCTCCATGTCATCCCAGAAACTCGAACGTTTTTTGTTCGAGTTATCTGGGATCTATTCCAAAATAACTTTTTTTATCATGTCATTCTCAATATTTATACATCACCAAGAACATTTCCATTACAACGCTAAAATGGTAGAATGACGCCCATCTTAAAAAATGAATAAAATCAATCTATGCCACAGCAACTGATAAAAGAATTACCTAATTTTAGTCACGCTAATATCATGGTTATTGGTGATGTCATGCTTGATCGCTATTGGTTTGGCGATACTGGCCGAATTTCACCAGAAGCGCCGGTTCCCGTTGTTAATATTCAACATACTGATCATCGTCCTGGTGGCGCTGCCAATGTTGCGTTAAATATTGGTGCATTGGGCTGCCATACCATTTTGCTAGGTATCACCGGCCAAGATGAAGCAGCAACCATTTTAAAAGAACAATTAACTAGCGCAGAAATCAAACATGATTTTTTTGAAAACCAACAAGCTGACACCATTATCAAACTACGTGTGATCAGCCGCCAACAACAATTGCTGCGTCTCGATTTTGAAAATAATTTTCAACTAAATCATCAGGATTTTCTGCTAGAAAAATACAAAAAATATTTATCTCAAGTGCAATTAGTTATTCTATCAGATTATAAAAAAGGTACGCTTTCTAACCCTCAAGCATTCATCACGCTAGCAAAAGAAGCCAATGTTCCCATACTGGTTGACCCCAAAGGAACAGATTTCAGCATTTATCAATATGCCGATATCATTACGCCAAATTTAAAAGAATTTGAAGCGATTGTCGGCGCTTGCCGTACTGAAAAAGATATTATCGATAAAGGCCGCGAATTACTTACTAAATGTAAAATTAAATCATTACTCGTGACGCGCGGTGAAGATGGCATGACACTCATTCAGCAAGATGAAACACATCACTTACCTGCTTATGCACGTGAAGTATTTGATGTCACAGGTGCTGGAGATACCGTAATTGGCGCATTAGGCGCAGCGATTGCATCAGGTGTAGAACTCTTGTCTGCCACTGCACTTGCAAATTTAGCTGCAAGCATCACTGTTTCCAAATTAGGTGCAGCAACGGTTAGCGCTCCAGAATTACAAGTTGCACTCACTGGAAAAATAAATTTTTCGACTGGCATTGTTAATGAAGAACAATTGCTCGAAGCTGTCAAACAAGCACGCGCACAAAATAAAAAAATTGTGTTTACTAATGGTTGTTATGACATCATTCATGCTGGCCATGTCACCTCTTTGCAAATGGCCAAACAATTAGGTGATTATCTCATTGTTGCTGTCAACACTGATGAATCAGTGAGCCAATTAAAAGGACCTAATCGTCCGATTAATAATCTGGAACATCGCATGACCGTGCTGGCTGGTTTTAATGTAGTAGATTGGGTCATCCCATTTGCTGATGAAACACCAGAACGATTACTGCATCTCATCAAACCGGATTTATTAGTGAAAGGCGGTGATTACAACATTAACCAAGTCGTTGGCGCTGACATTGTTCGTCATTATGGTGGTGAAGTGCGAGTAGTCAATCATGATATTACCACTTCTAGCACTTCCATTATTAATCGTTTACAAGAAGTAACTGGGAAACTTGATGCATGAGTGACTTAGGTAATCTTTATGTGATTGCAGCCCCTTCTGGCACTGGTAAAACAACCTTAGTTCATACACTCGTCAATTCACTTGATCACATCACTGTTTCCATTTCTTATACCACTCGTTCTAAACGATCAAATGAAATAGAGGGTAAGAATTATTATTTCATCGATAAAAATGAATTTGAGCAGCGTATTGCACAGCATGATTTTCTCGAATATGCCACCATTTTCGATAATTATTACGGCACATCCAAACAATGGGTAGAAGAAACATTGGCTAAAGGAACCGATGTGATTCTCGAAATTGATTGGCAAGGACACCAACAAATTAAAAAACTTTTTCCAAATGCCATTAGTATTTTTATCTTGCCGCCTTCACTTGCTGCTCTGAAAGATCGTTTAACCAGTCGCAATCAAGACGATCCTAACGTCATTAAAAAGCGTCTCGCTGATGCTAAAAAAACGGTTTCGCATATCCATGAGTTCGATTACATCGTGATCAACGATGATTTTCAGCAAGCTTGTCTTGATTTAAAATCGATTATTGAATCAGGTCGGTTAGCGGAAAAACGGCAATCGATCAGATTCGTCAAAACTATCAATGAGTTGACTGAAAACTAACTTTGTCATTCCGCGAACTAATTCTGTCATTCCCGCGAAAGCGGGAATCTTATCACTAATTCTGTCATTCC
>CAZKUQ010000233.1:0-2383 GCA_964555965.1 uncultured Coxiellaceae bacterium | reverse complement strand
AAGAAGCAAGAAGCAAGAAGCAAGAAGCAAGAAATACCAGAGTGTTGTATAACTAATCTCAATAGTATTTCTGCCTGGTAACCTGTATTAAATTAGCAAACATTATTCCCTCCTTTGAAAAAGGAGGGTTAGGGAGGATTAAGATAAAAATGCTTATTATAATAAGAAAAATAAATTGAATTTGCGGATTTTTACAAAAACTTAGTAAATGCTCTATTTTTTAAAATTGGAATGAGTTGTAAAAAACATAAAAAATTTTTTCTGTAATAATAACGCTGAGTTGATTTGGCAATCGTTGTAGACACTAAGAACAAATTTATTTGTGCGTAACTAAAAAATTAAAATACTAAAAAAATAGTGCAATAAATAACTTTCTGTTAGCGAGAAAACAGTATGCAAAACAAAAAACAGCAAACAGAAGTCGATTCTAAAACAACAAAACCTTGGTCCCGAGCGATTATTCTTGTTGATATGAATGCATTCTTTGCATCGATTGAACAATTATATCGACCTGAATTACGTGGGCGTCCGTTAGCTGTTACCAATGGTAATCAAGGTACCTGTATTATTACTTCTTCATATGAGGCGCGAGCATTTGGCATTAAAACTGGTATGCGTTTACCAGAAGCCAGAAGATTGTGTCCTAGCCTCATACAAACATCCGCGCGGCCAGAACGTTATGTTGTGGTATCACGCACCATCATGAATGCACTATCAACGTTAACACCTGACATCGAAATATTTTCAATTGATGAAGCATTTTTAGATGTCACACATTGCCAACTATTACTAGGTACACCAGAAGAAATTGCTTGGCGCGCAAAAGAATTAGTGTATCAAGTATCTCATTTGCCATGCTCAATTGGCGTGAGCGGTGATAAAACCACAGCGAAATATGCGGCAAAACAACAAAAACCCAATGGATTCACTGTTATTCCACCTTGGGAAGCAAAAGCACGCCTTAAACATGTAAAAGTCACAGAACTATGCGGTATTAAATCAGGGATTGGAGGATTTTTAGCAAAACATGGCGTGATGACTTGTGGCGATATGGAAAAAATTCCCATTAGTATTTTAGCAAAACGTTATGGAAATTTAGGCAGGCGGATTTGGTACATGTGTCAAGGTGCAGATCCTGAACCAGTGATGACACGCATTGCTCATCCAAAATCTATGGGACATGGCAAGGTCATGCCACCTAATACACGTAATCAACAAGTCATTGAAACATACCTGATGCATATGTGTGAAAAATTAGCGGCACGTTTGCGTCGTCATTATTTCCATGCGCAACGTTTTTTTATTGGTGTGCGAAGTTATGATTTTGGTTGGATAGGAACCGTTGGTCAAACCATTCAACCAACAAATGATGGTAAAGAAATTTTTTTATTAGGATTATTTATACTCGCGCAACAGTGGCATGGTGAACCTGTGTGTCAAATTCAAGTGACAGCATTAGATCCCAATGCTGAAGGATTACAATTAGATTTTTTTTCTGAGCCCGATACGAAACGCGAAAAAATAAATCATGTGATAGATGATATTAACGATAAATTCGGTGATTTTACGATTGCACCTGCACCGTTACTATTTCGTTCTACCATGCCAAATGTTATTGCGCCTGCATGGAAACCAGATGGCCATAGGCAGACGATATGAAATGAATTAAAAACTTTTTGCATACTAGAACAATCTTCTGAAATAGATGAAGGTATTTTATATCGCATGCAAGTAGGTTTTTGGTATTCGTTCACGAGTTACCTTTAATGTACGCAAAACGTTTAAGCGCGAGACAAAGTTGGACGAAAAATCGCACTTCGAGGCTGCACTTCGTGCAGCACCTCAGTGCGAACGGAAAAAATCTGTATGAGCATTTTGACGAAGATTGTTCGTCCAACTGACCGCGATTAGACGTTCATTATTAGGTCGTGAACGTTTGCGGTTTTTGTCGCAGTTTTCTAGAAAATTCTCATGTTTTGTCATACGTGAAGGATCACTATTAATTTAAATCCATGATGATGTGAAAAATTATTATGATTATATTTATCTAAGTAGCTAGAACGTCGTAACGCGAATTCTGGTTAAGCAATTAAGCAAGACTGTTGTCATGCCAGCCGCGCGTTTTTTTGCGCGAGGTGGCATCCAGAGATCTAAAAATAATACTGAGAGAGATTCCCGCTTTCGCGGGAATGACAAGCCTTCTTAACAGAGATTCCCGCTTTCGCGGGAATGACAAGCCTTCTAAACCGAGATTCCCGCTTTCGCGGGAATGACAAGCCTTCTTAACAGAGATTCCCGCTTTCGCGGGAATGACAAGCCTTCTAAACCGAGATTCCCGCTTTCGCGGGAATGACAAGCCTTCTTAACAGAGATTCCCGCTTTC
>CAZKUQ010000232.1:0-2390 GCA_964555965.1 uncultured Coxiellaceae bacterium | reverse complement strand
ATAGTTTTTCATAATCTTCAACCGATTTGCAATGTGGAATGCCCTTTAACAATTTGACGTAGTAATGATATGGATCGTGGCCATGCAATTTTGCCGTCCTGATAAAGCCAAAATGCATGCAAAGTGCCTTCGCACCGTTAACTGAATAACAGAACAAGAAATTCTTTCTGGCAATCACAAGAGGCTTGATTGCTTGTTCTGTCAGATTATTATCGATCTCAAGTCGACCATCATCAAGGAAGCGCGTCAGCCCTGGCCATCGGTTAATACAGTATGACATTGCCAACCCTAATGGCGATTTTGGCAACACTGTTGGATACATTTCATCAAGCCAAGCTTTAAACTTCTCCATCAGTGGTTTAGATTTTTTCTGGCGAAGCTCATAACGTTGTGCTGATGTTAAATTGCTATTTTTTGCTTCCCGTTCAATTTTGTATAGCTCTTTATAAAAACGCATTGCTTCTTTGGCAAGACCTCGGCCTTTTGTGCCTTGTGCAACTGGCTCAAATTTTCTTCTGGCATGTGCGTTGCAGTTCACCAGGTTGACGATTTCACCAACTAACTCAAAAAAGTTATCACCATCAACATGCAGGTAGCCTTTAAATTCTTCAAACCAATTCTTAACAAATTGTTTGTGTAACTTATCGTTGTAATCATACAAAATAACTGATTTATCAGGTGAACCGCCGCGTATGCAATAAACGTATGATTTTGTTTCAGAAGATCGGCCAGGCTCATTCAGTACTTGTAGTGTGGTTGCATCACAACTCGCAACATCATAATCAATGACATACTCTTTCATCAAATTATAAACAGGCTGTAAAGGTATCATCAGATCAATCACCCAGCGCGCCATTGTTTGACGTGAACAATCGATGCCATGGCGTTCGCTCAGTTGTTTTTCCAGATGATACAATGGCTGGCGATCATCCATCTTGCTCACAACCAAAAAAGATAAAAAATCTTCTGTGGCTTTTATTTTTGGGAGAATATGTAATGGAGCAGGTGCTGTAATCATGCTGCCATCACATCCTTTTGGACAAACAGCTATTTCGCGTCTTTGTTCAACAATTTCAAATATTGCTGGCTGATGATGTAATGATTCTTTAGTTTCGTAACTGATCACCTCTTTGCATGCGCCGCAAGGACACATTTTTTCTTCCTTGCCAAGAGGGATAATTTCTATGCGGCGTGGCAGGTTTTTTTCGGATTTATTTTTTTTCTTGCGCGAATGCGCTGGTATTTGAATTTCAGATTTTGTTATAGATTCGCCAGCCGCATTTTCTACGGAAAATTTATCATCGCCTCCAAATAAACTGGACTGTGGATTTTCTGGATCGATAAAACGCTCTGATTTTTTTCCGAATCTGTTTCTGAGTAGTTCTTTTAATTGATGTTGTAGCTGATCATATGCTTGCGTGTATTGTTCACAGCGTTTTTGATAGGTGTTTAATTCAGCTTTCAATGCCTGAATTTCCCGTCCCTGATTTTCTATTATTTCTGCTACATTCATTAAATTTTACACCATCAATATATATGAGAATTATACTATAAAAATAGGTATTTTCGTGATATTTTAATTTTTTTTTTAATAAAAATTTGTCGCATTAACATCCGGCAAAGAAATTTGTTTCATGCAATCTAATCCGGACAATAACCAACCAAGTTGATCGCGAGTTAATTCCAGGGCTTGATCGATAACGGCAGGAAATTTTAATTTTCCTTTTTCAAGCCGTTTATAGCATAGCCAAAAACCATTTCTATCCCACCACAGCATCTTTATTTTATTAGCTGTGCGGTTGCGAAACAAAAATAATTGACCTGATGTGGGATTAAGTTGCAAGTGATCTGCTATAAGCAAAACAATTCCGTCTATTTGTTTCCTGAAATCGATAGGCGTAGGATACAACCAGATGTTGCCGTTAAATGACAATAACATATCACCTTATCCTTTCCAGAATAAAAGACAACGCCTGAGTATCGTGAATTTTTAAACATCTTCCATTGCCTAATTCAAATGTGCATAAAATATTTTGTATCCCTTGATTTGTCATTGGTTTTAATTTAACTGAAACCAATTTGTTAACTGAGCAGTTTTGACGAGATCTTTTTGCCCAATAACAAAATCGATAGTAATTTAGACCATGCTGGCGGCAATAAGCTGCCCGTGATAAATCACTCGCTTTCTGTAATTTATTATGATTTTGCCAGAATTGTTCATTTTCTATTTGGGAAGGAGTTGATATTGTTTCCATAAAAATAACCTCGGTAAGTAAAAACAATACTATTACGGATGAGGTGATTAATTAAAAGATGGGGTTGTTGTACCGCTTACGAATCTTTGTTAACCGCTCTCAAATAACTTCAGCATAAGTGCCTGATTGATTGCT
>CAZKUQ010000231.1:0-2401 GCA_964555965.1 uncultured Coxiellaceae bacterium | reverse complement strand
CAGGGCTGAAGCATCAAAATAATGTAGTTGAAAATAAAAGGTTTGAAGCACAGGGTAAAAAAACATTTTCTCCAAGTGCCTACTGGTAAACTTTCGACGGTCATGATATGATATTCTTGGAAAGGAATGATGATTGAAATGACCGATATTTGTAGAAGTTTTTCAGGCAGAAATTTTGAGAGTAAAGATATAGATATAATAAAAGGCGTAACAAAGGCATATCCAAAATTATCACGTAAAGAGTTGTGTGCAACCATTTGCGAGATTATCGAATGGACAACCCCAGCAGGAAAGGGAAAGGTGGCAGTCTGCGGTGAGTTTCTTGAAATTTTAGAACAAGATGGGCTAATTAGCCTCCCACCTAAGAGAAAGTATAAAACAGAAAAAAAGGAAAGAAAAACACTGAATATTGAAATAAAAGATGAAGAAATAAGTTGTAGACTAAGGGATTTAGAACCTATAAGGCTTGAAATTGTTTATGTTGGTGAAAATTTAAAGCGATGGAGCGCATATGTTGATAAATATCATATGCTGGGGCATAAACGCGTCTATGGGTCACAGTTGCACTACTTCATTAAAGCTGGAGATATGGAACTAGGATGTTTACAATTTTCCGCTTCTGCATGGGCGCTTGCTCATAGAGAAAAGTGGATAGATTGGAATCTTGAAGATAGAAAGGAAAGATTGCATTTAATTGTAAACAATAGCAGGTTTCTAATATTCCCATGGGTTAAGGTTAAATATCTTGCAAGTACAGCATTGTCAATTGCTGCAAAGCAAATAAAACAGGATTGGCTGAGAGTATTTTGTTATGCGCCTGTTTTACTTGAAACATTTGTTGATCTTGAGCATTTCAAAGGAACATGCTATAAGGCATCTAACTGGACGTTTCTAGGCGAAACACAAGGTAGAGGCAGAATGGACAGAGAAAACAAATATGCGCTATCAAAGAAAGCTATATTTATGTATCCATTGCAGAAAGACTTCAGGGAATGCCTCAAGGGAGAAAAGCCATACTTAAAGGTGGATCCTGATGAGCAAATCTAAATGTAGGAAACTAGAGAAACAACGGGAGAGATCCATAAAGCGGAAAAAAGAAATAAATGAAGGAAAGCTTATCGCAGTTGAATATGAGGAACGAAAGAAAAAACACGCAATTCCAAATAGATTAAACGGAGCAAATACAGCGGCAGAAGAACTAGCTCAAAGGCAAGATACTGCTGAGAAAGCGACTGCTGCGTATCGTCAAATGTTACCAGAACTTTTGCTAAATTTAAACAAGATTAAAGATCCAAGAAAACCTGAACGTGTAAAGCATAAAATGACGGTGGTCATGGCATACGGGATTCTTCTTTTTGTTTTTCATACTGGTTCAAGGCGTAATGCTAACAAAACCTTAAGTTGTCCAATATTTTTTGAAAATTTAAATACTATGTTTCCAGAACTTAAAACACTTCCGCATGCCGATACTCTTGCCAGACTTCTTGAAAGAATAGATGCGGAAGAGATTCAAGCATCTATGATTTTATTGATAAAAGAATTAATTCGCAAGAAAAAATTTCAAAATTACCTTATTCGAAAAAGATATCTAATCGCTGTTGATGGCACCCAAAAGTTTTACAGAGACTATAAATGGGATGAACACTGTCTAAAAAGAAAAGTAGGTGGCGATGACATAAAAACTGAGCAGTTTTATGTTTATGTACTGGAATCTGTATTGATTCTTGATAATGGAATTACACTTCCTCTCATGAGCATATTTGTGAAGAATGAAGGTTATATCGAAGGAACTACGAAGCAAGATTGTGAACAAAAGGCATTTAAGAGGCTTGCAAAAAAACTAAAGCAGGAATTTCCAAAAACACGTATATCACTTGTGATGGATGGACTGTATGCTTGTGGTCCCATTATTCAAATATGCAAGAAAAATGATTGGGATTTTATGATTGTGCTAAAAGAAGACAGCTTAAAAGAAGTATGGCGTGAAGCAATAGGATTAATGAGGCTTGACCCCGAAAACAGTCTGAAAGTATTCTGGGGAGAGCATACGCAGGAATACAGCTGGGCTAATGACATTGAATATGAGTATGGAGAAAATGGAAGATACAAACAAATATTAAATGTTGTTATATGCTATGAAAATTGGACCGTGAATCACATCAACAGTTCAAAAAAAGTAGAAGAAATGAACACACGTTATGCATGGATTTCATCAAAAAAAATCCATGAAAAGAATGTATTTTCTCGTTGCACAAAAATGGGGAGATTTAGGTGGTGTATTGAAAATAATATTCTTACAGAGAAACACCAAGGCTATGAGTATGAACATTGCTATTCTTACAGTTGGAATGCGATGGAAGGGTTTCACTATTTGATGAAAATAGGAAGGCTTCTTAATGTT
>CAZKUQ010000230.1:0-2416 GCA_964555965.1 uncultured Coxiellaceae bacterium | reverse complement strand
AGCCTAAATTATTCATGGCTGAATTGCATCGATTAGCGCAAATAGTTAATCCAGACGATGCTAAAAACTCACTGCGCGGATTGCCAGTCGTTGTGACGCATATCAAACCAAGATTGGATTTTTTTTCAAAAGCTGAAAAAGACACAAGAGAGATGATCATGAACGAATTGTCTCAAGAAAATGATTTAGCAGTAAATTTACTCAAGCCTGATCAAGGGGTGATGATGAGTTTATAATTGAGATTTATTCTGCGCCATCTTCTCGTCACAGTAAAGCAGAAATATGAATTTATGTTAAAACATAAAAATCAATGGCCAATTGAGGAGATGGCAAGGATGCTTGATGTGTCGCGCAGCGGTTTTTATAAATATTGTCATCAGCTTCCAAGTAAGCGAAAAAAAGAAGATGAAATATTATTGCAAGCGATACGTGTCATTTTCATGATGAGTCGACAAACATGATCCTACCTATACATCGGTGACACAGAATACATTGGTAAAAGCTGCACATTTCTCGGGAAGAAATTACATATTTCTTTTGATTGAAAAGTGAGATTCCGCTTCTGTAATTTTAGCCTCTACAACGGTAGATGAGCTTTTGAAGCTCTGCATGGCCACGCCTGGCACACTCCTTACATGTTTTAATGGTTGCAAATTAAATTGCTCAGGACCAATAACAGCTAATGCTTCTGGCGTTTTTAATATCGCCGGTGCTGCGATAGTTATAATAGAAACATCCAATCCTACTCTTAGTAATTCGCACGAAATTGCTCTTCCTTTAATATCAAGCAAGGTAATAATATCAGGAACAGTTGCTAACACATGATTAGTGGTGCAGTTCGTTGCTCGCAAATTCTCATTTTGAAATTCTATTTTGATTCTTTCATCTGTAGCAGTTTCTATAATCATCCAGCCTCGATTAAATCGCCCTTCGTCACAATTTCGATTAAGCTCAATAATCTTGCCTAAACCAAGTGAAGTAATTGCCCCATAATCCGATTTAGCAAATTTATCTCTTAACACAGAAACTCTGTCTGATGATTTGGAGGCTCGTATTGCAGCACCGACATCATGACAAAAAGTAAGTGTGTTTGCTACACACCAAGACTTGGCTTGCTTGCCGCTCATAGGCATGCATGCAATGGAAACGGTTGCTCCCATTTGTTTGACCGCAACATTTACTTGTTTTTCCAAAGATGCCAGATCAGGTGCATCAAGAACAATTGAATTTTTCCCATTGGCAAGCACCAACACAGGAGGAATTATCTTGCCGCCATAAATATAAGGAGTGGTCATTCGCAATTGAGGAAATGCACGCCCCATACAATCGGCATTAATGATTGGCAGACCAGTCGCAATAGCTACAGATAGGGGGTAAATTGCATTAGTGCCGCCACCTTCTGCAACGACTAATGCATCTATTTTTTTATTTAATTTACTTTCTAATTGTTTCACAACTTGAATAAGCTGCTCAGCAGAGGGCAGCTTTTCATGGCCAACACTAGGCGCACCCATTTCACCCACAGCAATAATATTCATCTCATCCTTAACGTCTTTGAGATCAATTATGTTAGGCCGTATTCCTTTTTCTAAAAATTGATTAAGCATGACTTCACTCAAGTACGTATCACCGCCGCCACCAGAACCAAGTACGGCAGCACCAAGAGCCATGTCTGCAAAATATTGCTTGTCAGCATCTAATTCTTTATCTAACGGAACAGGTGTAATGTTCGGCGTGACTTCGAGAGATAATGGAATGTCAGTCATTGCAGATCGATTAAATGATCCATGAGTATTGTTAGTTGTATTTAGAAATTCTCCTATCACTTCCACTTTAATGTTATTAAGCCCACCGGCTAAGTAATTCAATGGTACTTCAGTAATACCCAACTCCTTCACTGTCTGGGGATTCGCGCCTTTTTTTATTGCATCAGCGACTGCTCGTTGTCTTGCATCATTGATCGCTTCTTCGCGAGGCATACCCTTTGCTTCAGGGGTATCTTGATATTGATAAATTTTGCTAAATTGGCCGCTAATTTTTGCAATAGAAGCGCCCAAAGCATTCGCGCTTGATGCATATGGCGGTACGATGACTAGATTTATTGATTTATCTAAAAGCTTTTTTAACTTTTTTAAGTCAAATAAGGCTGCTCCGCCACCTACTAGCACAACAGGAAATTGTTGGTCTTTATCAACGTAGGGAACAGCCATATTAATCATCGTCGCTAATTTTTGATGAAGCATATCATCGACTTTATCAATTACATCTTGGGAAATACGCTGCGTAACGGCATATTGATCCCCAAACGACTTTATCCTGTCTTTGGCAATAGCAATATCAGTGACAGTTAAAACATGACCGCCAAAACTAATGGCATCGCGTTGAATATTTTGACCAACTGATTCTGGGCCAATAA
>CAZKUQ010000229.1:0-2460 GCA_964555965.1 uncultured Coxiellaceae bacterium | reverse complement strand
GGATTACGCATTCTGCGAATGCTAATCCGCCCTACTACATTTTTTATTTTGCAGTCGCAGAAACATCAACCACTGGTTGCGTGCCAGCCATGCTAACTGTTTTTAATGTTTTCGCATTCAAATCAAATTTATTCAAGTTAATCATTTTAATCGTTTGATCTTCATAAACTCGAAAATAATAAATTAAATTTTGTGGATCTTTTACGGTGGTTGCTAAAGTGTATTCAGGAATAATTTTATTGCCCATTTCTGCGCGCACAGAACCAACTGGAATATCAAATTGATTAAGGATATGAAATGCTTGCATCACTGCTTGCGGCGCATTATCAGATGGTAAAGCTGTTGTTTCATAAACTGCAGCGCGAACAAAACGTGATGGCGGAGTAAAATCTCCCGGTAATCCATGTAATCCTGAACCTTCACCAAATTGTTTTAGCTTGAGTCCATCAATTGTTTCACTAGGCGCATTCAGTGGTGAAAGATTGATAAAATTAGAAAGATTAGTCAGATGCCAATCAAATCCTGGCGAGTTAGTCAGCACACCCAATGGATTATCATAAATTTTTATCTGCCCATTCACCGGTTCGATCGTAATACTTTTACCAGATTTATCATAAACAACATAATGAAATGGCGGCAATCCTGGCCAACCTTTTGGTATTGTCGGTACGATCACAACTGATTTCACGCCAGCTTTCACCTCATCAACTGTTGCAAATTGTGTGAGAATCCAATTTGGAAAATCAACCGGTGATAAAGCATGATTTTTATTTTGCTGTGTCACATTGGTATATCCCGCATAACCAGGAAAATAAAACATACCAATTGATAAGCCTTTTTCATTTAATCCATCGACAATGGCTGGTGAACCAAACGTATTGCCACCAACTGCTGCATATTTGGAACGATAAACTAATCCTGTGGTGCCATCTGGTAAACTGCCTTTAAATTCATAATTTCTAGGAATAATTAATCCAGCTAAATCCAATGACATGCCAAATTCAACCGTACGACCATTAATGTGTGAGCCATCTTTTGCGTTTAATTGAATGCCGGTGCAAGCCCAGGTAGAAAAAGATAAGAAAAAAATAAAAATTGATAAACAATATTTAAGGAATCGCATATTACCTCCGTGTTCAGCGAAAAATAAGGTTTTAATCATACCAGAAATTTTTTAAAAAAGAAAAAAATCTGTTTAACACTCTCGCATTTCGATGTGTATTTTTATCAATTATTCTTTAGTAGAAATAGATTCTTCTCTATTATTTTCTTCAGATTTCACTTCAATACCGCTTATTTTAAATAAAATTTCACGCCCTGCTTTTACGACATCATTATTCTGAATAGCTTTGTTTGCCAAAATAAAAATGCCAGTATTTTTATTTGGAATGACTGCCATATAAGCACGAAATCCGTTTGTTGCTCCGGTTTTATCAATTAAATTATTACCATCAAACGTTGGTTTATCTAAAATTTCAATGTCGTTTACAGCAGCCATTTTCTTTTTAAATGGCTCATTGATTAAATCAGCTGGATCTTCTTCTTCAGTGAGTGAATGGATAGTCCAACCTAAACCTTGCTGCAATGTGCCAACTCTAACATAAGCTGCTTGTGTCATACGCATGGGATATAAAATTCGTTCTGGCGTATTTGGTAATCCAATCGCTGCTGCAAGAAAATGCTCAGCATCTTGTGCACTCATTTTTATTCCGTAAGCAGCAGGAAAAATGCCCATTGCAACTGGTTTTACTGAATTGTCATTTTCATCGTAACCTTGTGCAACATCACGTTTAGAAAGATCAGATACTGACAAAGCAATGGGTTGCATTTTTAATGGTGATAAAATATTTTTACGATAAAGTTGATTTAAATTTTGATGCGTTACATTTTCTATCGCATCACCTAATAAACCAATCCCGAAATTTGAATATTGCCATTTTTCATCGGCTGAATTTTCTGGTGTCCATGTTTTTAAATAGTTTTGCAGAGCGGCTTCTGATTGAATGTTTTCAGGAGCTTCATATGGCAAACCAGAAGTGTGCGTCGCTAAATTTTGCAATGTAATATCTTCATAATCAGATGGGAGATGCGCCAAATATTTTGTGATTGAATCGGTTAATTGTAATTTTGCTGCATCGACCTGCTGAGCCAATAACAGACTTGTCATGACTTTTGAAATCGAATCTACTTCAAAAATGGTATTTTTCGTAATCGGTGCTTTTTTGTTTTTATTTTGATAGCCAACATAATATGTTTGTGGTTTCCCATTGGCATAGACAATGACTGCTGCACCAGGAATGGCGTCTTTCTTCATCATGTCATCAATTGTTTGCTGGATAAATAGATCTGTCGCAGCAAAAAGATTGGTGCTAAAGATAAACAAAAGTGTAACAAAAATTTTTCTAAGCATGTTAAATTCCATCACTTTAAACGCGAATCTCGGTTAAGAAGCCTGTCATG
>CAZKUQ010000228.1:0-2467 GCA_964555965.1 uncultured Coxiellaceae bacterium | reverse complement strand
TGCGCCTGCATCCCCACCGAGGATTACGCCAAGTAAGAGCGGCGCTGATCACGACCATTTAAGTTGAAAACTAAAGGGCCCTGCAATAGCAGGGTCTTTTTTATGGTAAATGCATTTTAACAAAACCTTACGCTATCACCCTGAAATAAGAGGCTGAGTACACTCGCTTGATCCCTGTTTGATCGTATAGTATTGATCTGCGTGGCTCACACGTTAGCATGGCCCAATCATTCCTGTTCGGTACAAATATTTGTACCTCGATCCAGTAAATGAATGGCAAAGAAATTGCGTTGTGTGTGATAACTGATGGCTTATGTGGTTGCAACTGGCGAGCTGTTTGACGTACTGATTTTACAGAATGTAGGCAGTGCTGGATGGACTGTGAGAGCCGCTTATCGGCCTGACTGGTTGTTGTGCAGGGTGTAATGTTCACTATAAAAAATGAGAGCCTCCAAGGATGAACGGAAAAATTGTTTCATGGAAGGATGATAAAGGTTTCGGTTTCATCACCGCTGACGGTCAAAATGAACGAATTTTCTTCCATATCTCAAGCGTTAAAAAAGCCATTCGTAAACCGGAGGTTGGCGATACCGTTCTTTTTGAAGTAGTCCAGGATCCCCAAGGCCGACTCAAAGCAACGCATGTACTGCTTGAAGGTGTCTCGCTTGCAAATTCTGGCATGCCTAAAAAAATAATTACCGAACCAGTTAAAAAAGATGTAATAGATTATCTTTGCTATTTCATTTTGATTGTAATTCTTGCGCTCTCATTAGGACTATTCGTAAAAACAGGGACTCCAGAGTTGGCCTTGGCGCCTGGAGCAATATTTATAACAATCTTGTTTTTTATATTTAACAGGAAAAAACAGCCTGCAAGTAAATTGTTTTCATGCTCAAAGTGTAAATCGATCTCCAGCCACGACGAGAGAACAGTGCTTGCCTGGAATAGGGGGTTAAACAGATTGTATTGCAAGTCATGCCATCAAGCATGGCTACGTGAAAAGCCAGCAGATAGTCACAGCTCTTACTCTTCATCCAACTCTGGTTGTCTAGGCCTGCTTTTGGTTATTGCGTCATTTCCGATTGTTTGTATTGTCGGTGCCATCACATGGTTTGTGTAGGCTAATCCTGACTGTCGATTCAGACCTATGGAGGGTGCGAAAATAAGTACCCTCTGCAACAAAATTGAAGTTTTTAGTATATTTAATTAAAATGCTTGCAGAGGTATGCTTTTGTTTTTGGTGAGTTATTCGCAAAGCCCCTAAGAAACCGCCATCAAGGTTACGGATAGAATGACCTCGGCAGCAGTTATGTACTCATTTATAATGACAGGAGTCCTGTTTGAAACAATTATTTAAGTATGTTAGCCAACATCGAAATTTATTTAATGATGGTTTTATCCGATTATCCCAGCCATCAGCCCTTAATGATCCATTTGAAGCATCATTTTGCCGTGAAAGCCTGGATGAATTAGCAACCTATTTTGATTACTCTACCGCATTAGACCATGTGCTTGGAGAGGTTAGTTTCTCCAAATATATAGAATATAAAATGCATCTTATAGGTATAATTAGCTTTTCTGAAAGCAAAGAAAATCTTTTGATGTGGGCCCATTATGCAGATGAGCATAAAGGCATGGTCGCAGGCATTGTCTATAATCCTAATATAAACTCAATTTTTTATAAACTGTTCAGGGCTGACGCTTTGATAAATTCATCATTGAACGTTGAGTGGTCTCCGTTCGATGGCGCTCCTAAGCCAGTGTCATACCGAAAAGGATTGCGATATCGAAACGATATGTTTGATTATGACTACTCGAATATTTCTGCTGAGGGCGCGGATCGAATTCTACACGAAGTATTCATGCAAAAAAGTGATGAATGGATTTATGAGCAAGAGCATAGGGTGGTTTTGAGATTAGAGCAGGCTGACAGGGTAATAATCCCTAGCTTAAATAATATTGAGAATATCAGTATAAGAGAAAGGCTAAAAAAATCATCATATACATCCAGAGAACCCGTAACTGGAAAAATAATCATTGATTTGCTTGATATTGAAGATGATGCTGAAAGGGTCGCAGTAGCTATGACGTTAGCAAACTTAAGTAAAGATTCAAGTGTCATGTATTTTATGAAACTATCATCCTCCGCCATCAATAGTTGTTTATTAGGATTGAAATCTTCGTTGAGCAGTACATGCATCCCATGTGAATATGTAAATTCAAAAGGACGGTTTGAATTCTTTAAGGCTAAAAGAAATGAAGATTATTACAGTCTTGAGTTTGAAAAATTATGATATATTGGGCTAGTATATAAAGATAGGAAGATCTCATATCTTGGCTATGTTGAAGATGGTTTCCAACTTCAATGTCCTATTCGCCTGTCGAGCAGGGGGAGACGTGCTATTGAGTTTCCAACTTAAATGTCACATTAGCCATCGGTAACTTATTGAATTGTATGAGCCGCAAG
>CAZKUQ010000227.1:0-2471 GCA_964555965.1 uncultured Coxiellaceae bacterium | reverse complement strand
TCATTGATAGAGATCCCCGCCTGCGCGGGGATGACATGAGTCGTAGGATGACGTGAAGAAAGGCATCGTCATTCCCGCGAAAGCGGGAATCTCATCTTTATTAAGAGATCCCCGCCTGCGCGGGGATGACATGAGTCATGGGGTGATATGAGTCGTGGGATGACGAGCAATATGATTTGAATTATTTCTTAAATATCGACAAAAATTCCATTGGGAAAGGGAAAATAATTGTTGAACTATTTTCTTCAGCAATATTGGAAAGCGTTTGCAAATAACGTAATTGCAATGCTTGTGATTGTTGCGAAAGAATTTGCGCCGCTTCAAGCAGTTTTTTAGATGCTTGCAATTCACCATCAGCATGAATTACTTTCGCGCGACGTTCACGCTCTGCTTCAGCTTGTTTTGCAATGGCTCGTATCATCGATTCGTTAATATCAATATGTTTGATTTCAACCATGCCAATTTTAATGCCCCACGCATCGGTGTGTTCATCTAAAATTTGTTGGATGTGAGTATTAAGTTTAGTGCGTTCTGCTAGCATTTCATCTAATTCATGCTGACCTAAAACAGATCGCAACGTTGTTTGCGCAAGTTGACTCACTGCTGAATAATAATCTTCAACTTGAATGACAGCGCGTTCTGGATTAATGACACGGAAATATACGACAGCATTGACACGAACGGAAACGTTATCGCGGGAGATGACATCTTGTGGTGGAATGTCCATGACAATGGTGCGTAATTCAACTTTTACATATTGCTGAATAATGGGGACAACAATAATAAGACCTGGGCCTTTTACTTTCCAAAATCGTCCAAGCGTGAACACAACTGCTCGCTCATATTCGCGGAAGACGTGAAAAAAACTCACCAAGAAAAAAAATAGTACGACAGCAATTATTGCAATATAAGAAATAGTCATGTTGTTCTCCAGTTATTTTTTATTGATTGGTTCAACAAAAAGAATGAGACCTTGTGTACCAATCACTTTTATTTTTTGCCCTTCTTTTAACATCACATTTGAACGTGCTTCCCAAATTTCACCTAATACACGCACAATGACTTGTTCATTCATGGTATTGATTACCATTCCTTCACTGCCAATCAGGCCTTCTGCACCAGTCACAACGGCTTTTTTATGTGAACGAATGGCAAGCGTTGCCACCATAAAGAAAAATGCAGCAGTGACTAAGCTCATGGACATAATTAATGTGAAAGTAATTTGAAAATTGGGATCTTGCATGTCAAATAACATGATTGATCCAATGATGAATGCAATTACACCGCCAACACCAAGCGCGCCAAAACTTGAAACATAAATTTCAAACACCATAAAGGCAATGCCAATTAAAATGAGTGTTAAACCCGTGTAGTTAATTGGCATTAATTGAAATGCATATAACACGAGTAATAAAGCAATGATACCAGCGACACCAGGTAAGACTAATCCTGGATTTGATAATTCGAAAAATAATCCGTAAATGGCTATCATCATGAGGATATACGCAATATTTGGATTAGTGATGAACGATAAAAATTGATTGCGCCAATCGGGTAATATTTCTTTTAGAATAAGATTGTTAGTATTAAGTTTTTCAGTCACACCTAACACTGTTACTGGTTTCCCATCAATTTTTTGTAATAATTCTTGATCATTGCTTGCGATAACATCAATGACTTTTAATTTTTTTGCTTCTTCTGCTGAAATGCTCATGGCTTTTTTTACTGCTGATTCTGCCCATTCGATATTACGTCCGCGTAATTGCGCGAGACTGCGAATGTAAGCAGAAGCATCATTCATGGCTTTATTTTCTTCAGCACTTGGTTTGTTATTTTTTTCTGATGTTGAGCGCGCTAAATTGACAGGTGATGCAGCGCCAATATTTGTGCCTGGTGCCATGGCAGCAATATGGCTTGCATACATGATGAATGTGCCAGCACTCGCTGCGCGCGCACTTGCTGGTGTGACAAAAGTGGCAATGGGAATGGGTGAGGTGATGATAGCTTCATTGATGCTGCGCATCGATGTTTCTAATCCACCAGGTGTGTTGAGATGAATGATAATTAATTTCGCGTGATCTTCTGCTGCTTTTGCGATGCTGCGTTTCACATAATCAACTGTTGCGGGACTGATCGCGCTGTCTATCGTCAAGACATAAGCTTTGTCAGCAGCGATGACTGATGTTGTGAAGAGTGAAATGAATATTCCTATTAACCACATCCATTTGCGCATAAGAGGTTCTTATTTTTGAATGATAAATTTGATTATACAATAATCGCGCTATCACTTGCTAACGTATTGATTATTTGGTTTTTGTTGATAATCATTGACCTTGAGTTTTTGCCTGATATACTTGCGCGTTACATGCCGGGGTGGCGGAACTGGTAGACGCGTCGGTCTCAAAAACCGATAAGGGTAACCTTGTGCCGGTTCGATTCCGGCCCTCGGCATATTCATTTAAGTATTCCTT
>CAZKUQ010000226.1:0-2506 GCA_964555965.1 uncultured Coxiellaceae bacterium | reverse complement strand
TCTCTGGATGCCACCTCGCGCAAAAAACGCGCGGCTGGCATGACAATATTCTTGCTTAATTGCTTAACCAGAATTCGCGCTTAAACGTTTTAGTATATTAAAGATAACTCGTGAACGAATACCTTTACGGTTATCCCCGCGAACGCGGGGATTTCTAGGATTTTATTTCTTTACTTGAATCATACTCTGTTACCTATTTTCTATCTCAACATAATCACGCTCTTTTGATCCAGTATAAAGCTGTCTTGGTCTTCCTAAACGATAGGGATTACTAATCATTTCATTCCATTGTGCAACCCAGCCAACCGTTCTTGCCAGTGCAAAAATGACAGTGAACATATTGGTGGGAATGCCAATCGCTCGTAAGGTGATGCCAGAATAGAAATCAACATTTGGATAAAGTTTTTTCTCAATGAAGTAATCATCTTCAAGTGCAATTTTTTCTAACTCAAGTGCTAATTTGAAAACGGGATCATTGTGTGCGCCAACAGCATCTAAGACTTCATAACAAGTTTCGCGCATGACTTTTGCACGGGGATCATAATTTTTATAAACACGATGACCAAATCCCATTAAGCGGAAAGTGTCATTTGGATCTTTAGCGCGAGCAATATATTTTTTAATATTATCGGTGCTGCCAATTTCATGCAGCATATTTAAAACAGCTTCGTTAGCACCTCCATGTGCGGGCCCCCATAATGCACCAATCCCTGCTGAGATGCAGGCAAATGGATTTGCGCCGGTTGAACCTGCCAGACGAACAGTCGAAGTGGAAGCGTTTTGTTCGTGATCGGCATGCAGGCTGAAGATCTTATCTAATGCACGAGCTAGCAAGGGGTTGGGCTGTGTCTCTTCACAAGGGGTTCCAAACATCATATGTAAAAAATTTTCTGCATAAGATAGATGATTTTGTGGCGGCATGAAGGGCTGTCCAATGGAATACTTATAACACATGGCAGCAATCGTTGGCATTTTAGCAATTAATCGTAATGCTGAAATTGCGCGATGTTCAGGGTTTTTGATATCAAGGGTATCGTGATAAAACGCAGATAAAGCTCCCACAACACCAACCATAACAGCCATCGGATGAGCATCACGACGGAACCCATTGAAAAAATTACGAATTTGTTCATGAACCATGGTGTGTTGGGTGATAGCTTTACAAAAGTCATCATACTCATTTTTATTTGGCAGCTTTCCATTCAATAATAAATAGGATACCTCAAGAAAATTTGATTTGCTGGCAAGCTGCTCAATTGGGTAGCCACGATAAAGTAATATTCCTTGATCACCATCGATGAAAGTAATTTTTGATTCGCAGGCTGCTGTAGAATTAAAACCTGAATCATAAGTAAAGTAGCCATGTTTAAATAATGAGCTGACATCAATGACATCTGGACCTAGGGTGCCTGAATAAATATCCAGCTCGATTGTTTTATTATCAATAAGCAACTTTGCTTTTCTATCCGCCATATTTTTCTCCATGCAGCACTTTATTATTAGTTATATATTAAACACGAATGTTGCGCATCCTACCATAAATCCCTCATTTATCACTCTATTTCTCATTAAATTACGTGCACTTAATAGCGTTTTATAAGCGATCAAAATCTAAATCGCCTGAATGAAAATGCTAACTGTTTGATTTAGTAAAGAGTGAAGAATATAATCACTACGCGTTTCTAATCTGCACTTTATTTGCAAAAGGATAATAAAAACGTGAATCATAAAAGACCAATAAATTTAAATTTATTTACCATTCGTTTTCCACTCCCTGCGATCATATCTATTCTGCATCGTGTATCCGGTGCTGCGTTATTTATTCTAATCCCCGCCATCTTATGGCTACTAGATTATTCATTAACATCAGATGGTTATGATGATATTCAGCTTTGGCTGGAGTCGCCGATGTTAAAATTTATTTTTTGGATTTTACTTATACCGTTTTGCTATCACTTAGTGGCAGGCGTACGGCACTTATTATCCGATATTCATATCGGTGATACGCTAAAAGCAGGAAATTTGACTGCTAAACTAGCATTAATTATTTCAGGAGTTTTCGTTGTCTTACTAGGACTTTGGTTATGGTGAAATCAGTATTAGGTGTTAATCATCAGGGCTTGCGCGATTGGATCATTCAACGCGTATCAGCTATTTTTATGGCGGTCTATTTACTTCTTTTGATAGCTTATTTATTTATAAATCCAGGACTATCTTTTGCTGAATGGCACGGGTTGTTTTCGCAAACCTGGATGAAAATAGCAACCATCTTATTTTTGCTTGCAATCGTTTTTCACGCATGGATAGGAATGTGGACAATTTTTACTGATTACGTAAAAAATTTTGTGATTCGCAGCATTTTACATAGTTTGGTTATCCTTTGTTTGACCGCCTGTTTTATTTGGGGCGTCATGATTTTATGGAGTGTTTAATTAATGAAAGTGGCAACACATACATTTGATACGGTTATTGTTGGCGGAGGTGGTGCAGGTCTTCGTTCTGCGTT
>CAZKUQ010000225.1:0-2508 GCA_964555965.1 uncultured Coxiellaceae bacterium | reverse complement strand
TCTTGCAATCTGGATGTTAAAATCTCGCATCTTGAGGTGTAATGGGTATATTCTGCAAGAACATCAACATTTAGGTTGACATATAGATGTACTTTTGTAACAGTACATGATCTCAATAACGGATGCTCTTACTAAAAGATACACTATCATGAATACCTGCCTTTTCCCAACGCAATACCCGCATCGCTGGCGATAGAGCACATCGCTAACAACCCAAAATCATTCTTTTAATCCAACATAATCCAGAATTTCTTATGAAAAAAACCATTAAGATATTGGGATATGGTGCAGTAGTAAAACAATTTCTAAAAATTGCCCCTGCTCGCTTCCCGGAAATTAAACATGAAAATTTTAATTAGCTCTCTTCAAGTGAGTCATGGCGCGTCTAAAGGTCATCTTCATCCCGCAATCGAAATAGGATTAGAATTACAACGACGCGGACATCCTGTTGCCATTCTTCCTTTGCCAAGTCCATTCAGTAAGGAAGACAGAAAGCAAATAGAACGTTGTCAATTTACTATTATTGAACCGCCTAAATTACCTAAAGGCTTGCCGCTTTCTCCGCAAGAACTGGAACAATTGGCAAAAAATCCGCTGACTACTGCTAAAGCTTATTATTCGTTTCTCGTTGCACCGCTTGAACATCAATTTGAAGATGTTCTGCAAAAAATACAAGATTTTAAACCTGATGTCATCGTTTATGATCTACTCGTATATGCCTCATCTTTAGCAGCACGATTACTTAACATTCCTGATATTGGCTATTGTGCCGGCCTAAAATTAATCGCCCCCTCTTCTTTAACGGGTATTTACCAATCTGTACGTACAGAACTTGCGCCCATGTTAGATGATTTTCTCAAAAAATACTCGCTGGCCGCTCAGTTTCATCATTTAGAATTGCTTTCTTCAACATATCAACTTGTTTTCACCCCTGAGAACTTCATTAAAGACAAGATGCAAGATCATCCCCCTAATACTGTTTTTGCAGGCTCGCTCCCCATTAGCCCCGTGCGTTGCGACGAAATCGATTTGGATATCAACGACAAAAAAAATAATGTTATTCTTTGTTTCGGAAGCGTACTTGATCCCGCCAACTATCCAGAAATCACAAATCTTATGATTAAAATGACGAATCATTTTGACTGCAATCTCATTATAAGCAGCCGCAAACCTGACTCTTTACCACCGGCAAATCATGTTAAAACAGCTCGTTATCTCCCCCTCCCCAAACTTTTAAAAAAGACATCCATCTTCATTCATCACGGCGGAGCAAATACATTTTCAGAAGCGTTAACGATCGGGGTTCCTCAAATATTAATTCCACTTGCCACTGATCAACCTATCCAGGCCGAGTTTCTTCGTCATTCGCAAGCTGGCATCGCTATTCATCCAAACGATATAACAGAAGAAAAACTTTACACTGCCTTTCAACAACTGTTAAACCAAGATGATCCTATTCATAATCGCATTAAACAAATAAAAGAGCTGTTTCAAGAAAGTAAAGGCGCTGCAATAGCAAGTGATTTAATTGAAAAAATTAGCGCCCGAGGCAATCATGAGTGAATTTCTCTGTCTTCCCTCTTGTCAAGAAATTGAAGATGCCGAAATGCTTTTAGCCAAAAAAGGCCTGCATTCGAATACACTACCTATCGATAATTCAACTATTTTCTTGAAGCTGGATTGTCAACTTCCTGGCGGTTCATATAAAATTCGCGGTATTGAATATTTTGCATCCCATTATCTTAACCACGCTCACCCCATCAAAATATTAAGCGCCGGAAACCTGGCGCTTGCTGCTGCTATTCGATTAAAAGAAAATAATGTTCATTGCATAGCGATTGTTCCAGAAGACATTTCACATATCAAATATCAGCGCCTCCAAAGTGCGGGGGCAACTATTCAAAAAAAATCATTTTCTCACCTATGGGAATTGGTTCAAAAACACGAAATCAGACAATCTCCACATTTTTTACATCCTTTTAATAAAAATCTTTTAACAGGTTATGCAACTATTGTGTTAGAGATGAAAAAAGCCGGTTTTAACCAGGGAACACTTGTGATTCCATACGGATTAGGCGGACTTGCTACAGCGCTCGCTCATGCTATTGAAATATTTAATTTGGATATTCAACTATATCTCTGTGAAATTGCAGGCTTTTCTCCTTTTAAGCGAGCGCTCTGCGCACATTATCCAGTAGCAGGATCAAAATTGAAAAGTTTTATAGAAGCCATGGGGACACCTATCGTCATTACCGATGTCTTTCATTTTTTAAAAGAACGGATTGCGGGTGTCATTGAAGTCACCGAAGAAGAAGTCAAACAAGAAATTAACACGGCATTCCATCGCTATAACTTGCGTATTGAAGGAGCGGCTGGCGCGAGTCTAGCAGGAGCGAGAAAACTCCATAGCAAAAATAATATATTTACCCTTCTCACTGGATCTAATATTTCTGATGAAATTTTTCAATCCATTATCCTAAATTCGGCAGTTGTAACCTGCTGTGAAGG
>CAZKUQ010000224.1:0-2538 GCA_964555965.1 uncultured Coxiellaceae bacterium | reverse complement strand
TTTTGATCAAGAAAACTATGATGTCATTCTTAACAGTTTCGGGCAATTGGGATTGAATGCGAAACAAAAAGCCTATGTTTTTTTGGATGAAATTCAATTGGTTAAAAATATGCCGAGCATTATTAAATATTTATATGATACCTATCAGATAAAATTCATAGTGACCGGTTCCAGCTCCTATTATCTTAAAAATTTATTCAGCGAATCATTAGCCGGCCGCAAGAAAATATTTGAACTATATCCTTTGGATTTTTCAGAATTTTTAACTTTTAAAAATATTCCCCATAAAGACGAAGCTTTTGCAAACAAGCAATTCAGCTTGGCCGAATATGAACGATTGCGCGGTTATTACGAAGAATATATCGCTTACGGCGGATTTCCCAAAGTAGTGATGACGAATAACATTGCCGAAAAAAAAGAATTACTGTTTGACATTCTTGATTCTTACATTAACATTGACATCAAGACGCTGGCTGATTTCAGGAGTTTGGATAATGTTTCCAAGCTTTTGAAAATGCTGTCGCAGCGGGTGGGAACAAAGCTGGATTACGCTAAAATCTCCCGCCTTACCGGCATAAGCCGGGAAACGGCAATGAATTACATTGATTTTTTTGAAAAAACTTACATTATTTTCCGAGTGCCGGTTTTGGCGAATAATCCGGATCGCGAAATTGTTAAAGCGCGGAAAATTTATTTTTGCGATAACGGATTGCTGGATATTCTATCCGACTTGAGCGGCGGAGCAAAGTTTGAAAACGCTGTTTTTAATCAACTGCGCCATTATGGGAAGATTCAATATTATTCTTTGAAAAACGGGAAAGAGATTGATTTTATTCTTGATGGAAAAATCGGATTTGAAACAAAAGAAACTCCTACCGAACAAGATCAAAGAAGGTTGGATAATCTATGTCAAGACGCGGTAGTTTCAGCAGGACGTTTAGTCGGTCGTTTTACGGTTCCGAATTTTAATAACTATATCTGGGGCGGTGAAATTCGTTGATGTTCGGTCGGGTCAGCCGCAATTTAAGAAGTGAATTAAAAAAATTGCGAAAAATTTATTTTTACGATTTGGGCGTGAGAAATGTTTTGATCAATAATTTAAACCCGCTAAATTTAAGGCAGGACCGGAGCGTTATGGGAAAATTTTATGATCAGCGAACATTTGAAGCGCAATAATAATCGTGGCATAAGAGCGATCGCGCCTAAATACGGAGATTCTTTTGAACTGAAGTAAATTGATATTTTATGTTTTTGCGTGATGTATTATCATATAAAGAGAAGAAATAAAAAAATGGAAAGTCAAAGCAAAGCAAAATTAATCACCCTATTTTCTCTCATCCTCTTTTTTTGGGTTTTTGGGTTTGTTAAAATTTCTCTTGCCGCCACCATTAATGCTGTAAGTTGTTCTTATGCTGATGTATCAAGCGCAATCAGTTCAGCAAATGCTGGAGATACTGTAATAGTTCCGGCGGGGAGTTGCACATGGACAACCACCAATAATATAACAATCAACAAACAAATTACCCTTAAAGGGAACGGCATTGACTCTACGATTATTACTACCAACGGGACATCATATCAGTCTGTGCTTACTATAAATACAGCAAATGTAACTGTTCGGGATTTTACTTTTATTTCAACTGACGGGTCGTATGCGTATCCGATACAAATCACAGCAACAGCAAGCAGTTTTCGGATTGCATACAATAAGTTTACAGGCACAAGCGGTTATGCAATAGATGTAAGAACTGCCTATGGTTTGATAGATCATAATTCAATTACTTTTACTATTGGAAGTTCACAACCTATTAATGTGAGGGGGCCGTCTGATTCTTGGCAAACCGAAGCTACAATAGAGGGAGCTGACAATGTTTTTTTAGAGGATAATATTTTTACTTCTGATAACAAAGGATACCCAGTATGTAGCACTAATGCAAGGTGTGTTTTTAGATATAATACTATGGGACCAACAAAAATTGATATGCACGGGGAATGTACAGGGAATCCCGGAGTCAGGCATTACGAAATATATAATAACACATGGCTGGACTACCCGGGTTATTATATGGCTTTTGATATAAGGGGTGGAACAGGAAGAATATTTAATAATGTTGCCACTAAAACCACTGGGGCTCTATGGTTTAATTTGGATGAACATGCTGCCAACCATACATATTGTGTAGGGTATAGTCCTAATTGTGGTTGTGTAGCTCCTTTGAATCATCAAATCGGTGTCGGGAAAGACCCCAAGGTGAGGGCATCTGAACCGCTTTATATATGGGGGAATACAAAGAACGGTGCTTATTGGCCTGCCGCTATAGTTACCAATGTAACACTCTGTGCTACAGCAGATCAATGTGGAACTGGTTTTGCGATGTCTGCCATTCTTACAGAAGAACTAGACTTTTTTAATTCAGAAACAAAACCAGCGGCGATGGATAGTTACACTCCCTACACCTACCCCCACCCTCTAGCCATCGCTCCATCCCTCAAAGGCGATTTCAATTCCGATTCTAAAGTCAATGATGCAGACTTCCT
>CAZKUQ010000223.1:0-2555 GCA_964555965.1 uncultured Coxiellaceae bacterium | reverse complement strand
AGCGGAAAACATTATCAGAAAGCCAGTTAACTTTTTATTGGTGTCGTTTTAACGTAAGCGGTGAATTAACCACATCTACACAAGCGTTAAAATTTGCTTCATAGTTCATCCTAGATTTATTTATATAGGAACAGCGCTATGCATGATGAAGAAACTGACGACGTTATTATTAAACGTCCCAATGTAATGTATGCTCGCTGGGTTGAGCATTTTTCTGTCTGGCAAGAAAGCAATCAAACAGAAGAAGCCTATTGTGCATTGCATAATCTTTCTGTGAAAGCATTTAAAAAACAATATTCGAGATATAAACGAGCATCTTCTTTATCTTCAAACACGAACCCACAGGAATCACCCACAAAAAATTTTGCCTCTGTAAAATTAATAGGGTCATCACTTCCTTCTGCTATTGAATTGATTTTTCGTAGCGGTGTTGTCATGAAAATCCCACCCTCAGTATCACTACCTTCTATCCTGAAATCATTAGAGGCTTATTTATGATTCGTTTTAGGGACTCTATTTGTGTTCAAGTAAGTTTAGTGCCGGTTGATTTTCGATTAGGCTTGAATGGTTTATTGTTATTGATTGAGCCTGTGTTTCATAAAAATCCTCAAGCCGAATATTTATTTTTATTCCGTGATCGGACGCGTAAAAAAATAAAGGCTGTGTACTGGGACAATGAAGGATTTGTGCTGTTTTACAAGCGCATGGAAACCACAAGATTTCAATTTCCAAAAATAATTAACGGTGAAATTCAATTGAACAGATTGCAGTTAGAATGCCTTTTATCGGGCATGGATTTCATGAAAGAAAACGCTCTGAAACATGCGCCATATATGGTTTATAACTAAATAATATGTTACAATACGCGCATGCAAAATACTGATCTTTTATCTCAAAAAACACACGGGGAATTATTAAATTTCATTGATTCGTTGCAACAAAAATATGCCACCTTTGAAGAACAGGTTACTGCAAAATTTGCAGAAGAGAAAGAAGCCTATCAAACAAGAATCAATCAACTTGAATTTCGCATCAGCCTGTTGCTTCAAGAACGCTACGTTAAACGTTCTGAAAAATTTGACCCCAAACAATTAAGCATCTTTGATGAAGCAGCGCTTGATGAAGCAACACAAGTGGCCATAGAGGCCGAAGAAGAAACCATTCAAGTGGCAAGCTTCCATCGTAAAAAGACAGGCAAAAAGCCTTTGCCAAGCCATTTCCCCCGCGAAGAAATTATTTATGATTTGGAAGAATCTGAAAAACAGTGTTCTTGTGGTTGTGCGCTAACGGAGATTGGCGCAGATAAAACTGAGCAATTAGAAATTATTCCTGCGCGCTTTAAAGTGCTTGTTCATGTCCGCAAAAAATATGCGTGTAAAGCTTGCGCGCTCACCATCAAAACTGCTGAGCTACCTGCGCAGCCAATCCCTAAAAGCATTGCAGGACCTAGTTTGCTGGCTCATGTTCTGGTAAGTAAATATGCTGATCACTTACCTTTATATCGCCAAGAGAATATATTGCAGCGCATTGGTGTAGATCTTCCTCGTGCAAGCATGAGCGCCTGGATGATTCGATGTGCAGAATTGCTCAAGCCTTTAGTAGGCCTGATGCAAGCGATCATTCAAGCAGGTGATATTGCTTATGCCGATGAAACAACGCTACAGGTGTTAAAAGAAAAAGATCGAGCAGCTGAAAAAACGTCTTACATGTGGTATTTTGCAGGCGGAACAACAGAAAAGCGATGTGTTATTTATGAATATCATCCGTCGCGTGAAGGAAGGGTGGCCCGAAATTTCTTTGGTGATTATAAAGGTTATCTCCATTGTGATGGTTACTCAGGCTATGATGCCATGCTCGAAACAGGCGATATTATTGGCGTTGGCTGCTGGGCTCATGCGCGTCGTAAGTTTGCAGCGATTGTTAAATCGTACCCGAATAACCCAGGCTTTGCCGCCGAAGCTATTAATAGGCTGAAAAAAGTCTATCATCTTGAAAAAATCGCTCGAGAAGAAAGTTACACGCTCGATCAAATCCACAAGATGCGTACCGAAAAAGCAGAGCCTATCTTGCTTAATTTTAAAGATCGATTGGAACAAACAATCTTGGTAACACCACCCAGTTCTCCTATTGCTGCTGCGATTCAGTACACACTAAATCAGTGGCCAAAGCTCATGGGCTATTTAGAAGATCCTCGCCTTGAAATCGACAATAATGCGTCGGAAAGAGCCATGAAGAACTTTGCCATTGGTCGAAAAAATTGGATGTTCAGTAATTCTCAAGATGGGGCTCACGCCAGCGCCATTATTTATTCCTTGATGCGTACTTGCACACTTCATGAAGTTGAGCCTTACGCTTATTTTAAATATGTCCTTGCTGCATTACCTACCACCGCCCCTGATCAGCTGGAAAATCTCCTGCCGTTTAATTATGTAAAAAAAATCTTGTCCCAGTAATACATATCACTCAATTTAATTTTTATAATTTTACTTAATGAGGAAGGCATTGAGTAGATGTGGTTAATTTACCGCTTACAAAATACGGCTATGGAGCCATCA
>CAZKUQ010000222.1:0-2573 GCA_964555965.1 uncultured Coxiellaceae bacterium | reverse complement strand
TTTCGCTGGCATGACAGGCTTCTTAACCGAGATTCCCATTACTTGGTTTGGAAAGAAGTCTAATGTAATACAAGAGAAAATTAACAATAATAAATTCCACCTAAAATAGCTGCGCGTGTTGCGCCGGTAACAGAAGGCAAATTTCCTGGATGACCTTCAAGCGTTTGTTTAGCAAGCCATGCAAATGCCATTGCTTCAATCCAATCTGGATCAATTCCTTTTTTTGTTGTAGATGCAACAGTAAATGCGGGTGCAGCAAGTGTTTGTAATCTTTGTAAAAGAAAATGATTATGTACGCCGCCGCCGCAAATAAAGATGTCGCCATCTGACATGAGTTTACGAATGGCAATTAAAATACTGTGAGCTGTTAACTCTGATAAGGTTGCCTGTACATCTTGTGGCGCAATGAGCCCATTTATTTTGCTTAAATTATTTTGCAACCATGCAAGATTAAAATATTCTCGTCCCGTACTTTTGGGATGAGGTAATGCAAAATAATTGTCGGATAATAATTGTGTTAATAAATTAGAATGAATTGTTCCTTGTGCGGCCCATTTTCCATCTTGATCGTGTGAGATATTTTGATGTGTTGCAATCCAAGCATCCATTAATGCATTGCCGGGACCTGTGTCAAAACCGATAACTTCGTTAGAATTTTTTAGTAGCAAGGTCACATTGGCAATGCCGCCAATATTAATAACGGCACAATTATGTTGATTTGATGCAAATAATGTTTGATGAAAAGCAGGGACAAGCGGCGCACCTTGACCGTGTAGTGCCATATCTTTACGTCGAAAATCAGCAATTGTCGTGATACCTGTTTCTGCAGCAATAATATTAGGATCACCAATTTGCAACGTGAAACGTCGAGCTTTTCGTGGGCGATGACGTATTGTTTGTCCATGACTGCCAATTGCTTTAATATCATCAGCAGATAGATTTTCTTGCTTTAAAATAGCATTGACTGCATTAGCAAATGCTTTTCCAAGTAAATAATCAAGCTCACCTAGACGTTCAATTTCATTATCCCCATATGTGCATAATGAAAGAATTTTTTCTCGCACTGATGCAGGATACGGTGTGTAATGAGTGGCAATGAGCCGCGGATTTTTTTGACTAAAATCAACAATCGCTGCATCAATCCCGTCTGCACTGGTACCTGACATTAATCCAATATAAAGGCTCATAAGATCTTCTCTCATTTCGTGATTTATTTCGTCAAGTATTGTGCCATAATCTTCGCTTATTTTGCTTGATGCGGAGAAAAAAATGAAAGCAATTGACGATGTTTTAACCATTATTCGTCGTGGTACAGAAGAAATTCTGGTAGAGGAAGAATTAATCGAGAAATTAAAAATGGGTCGGCCGCTGCGTGTCAAGTTAGGTTTAGATCCGACAGCCCCAGATTTGCATCTTGGTCATACTGTTGTGATGAATAAGTTGCGCCAATTTCAAGATCTTGGTCATGAGGTCATGTTTTTAATTGGTGATTTTACTGGCATGATTGGGGATCCATCAGGCAAAAACGAAACACGTCCGCCTCTTACGCGTGAACAAGTTCAAGAAAATGCACTGACTTATCAAAAGCAAGCATTCAAAGTGTTAGATCCAAATAAAACCAAAGTCATGTTTAATTCGGAATGGATGAATAAGTTATCACCGGTCGATTTAATCAAGTTAGCATCAACCTATACTGTCGCGCGTATGTTAGAGCGAGATGATTTTCATAAGCGATTTACTGCAAATCAGCCAATTGCGATTCATGAATTTTTATATCCTTTATTGCAAGGTTATGATTCAGTTGCGATGCAAGCAGATATTGAATTAGGCGGTACTGATCAAAAATTTAATTTATTAATGGGACGTGAGTTACAAAAACATTTTCATCAAAAACCGCAAGTAATTATGACATTGCCTTTGCTGCCGGGTCTCGATGGGATTAAGAAAATGTCAAAATCATTAGGAAATTATATTGGTATTGACGAATCACCCGAACAAATTTTTGGAAAAGTGATGTCGATTTCTGATGAAACTATGTGGTTATATTTCGAGTTGATAAGTTTTCGCTCGATAGCAGACATTCAAAAATTGCGTGATAGTGTGAATGACGGAATGAATCCGCGCGACGTGAAGTTTTTATTAGCAGAAGAAATTGTTGCGCGTTTTCACACGAAAGAAGCAGCAAAAGAAGCGCGTGAAAATTTTATTTCACAATTTCAAAAAGGCCAAATGCCAGATGATATGCCAGAAATTTCTATTTCAGCGCCAGAAAACGGCATGCAAATTGCAAATGTGATGAAATCAGCTGGATTAGTTGCTAGCACATCTGAGGCTGTTCGTATGTTACAACAAGGTGCGGTGCGTGTTGATGGTGAGAGAGTTCAGGATAGAAATGTACTATTTCATGCAAATACTACAATTATTTTGCAAGTCGGCAAGCGTCGGTTTGCAAAAGTAACACTGACATAAAAAAATTAATTTTTTTTTCAAAACATTATTGACACAGAGATGGGTTCGCGTAGAATGCCCGAACTCAAAGCGAAAGAAGTTCTTTAACAAGATGAAGAGTGATG
>CAZKUQ010000221.1:0-2632 GCA_964555965.1 uncultured Coxiellaceae bacterium | reverse complement strand
AATTATCCAACTGATGCGAAATTTAGTAACAGTAAATTCTGGTCGAAAGCGAATGACATGAATGGAAAAGTAATTCCCGATGGGTTCAAGATGAAGTGGCATAACGTTGGTGATGGACGTATTCAGTTAAGATTGACAGTCGGCTTGTTGGAAGGCGAATGGTTTTGTGTGAGGCTTATGTCAAAAAAGATGAAAAGGCAGATAAGCGTAAGTTAGCGAAATTTAAAGTATATTTGGATTTGATTCGACAAGGGCGTTACACCTTTAGGGGGAAATTATAATGACAGCGCAAACACAACGTAAGCATCATAAAGTACATAATAAATCTCATGTACGTAATGATTTATCTGAAACCGCATCATCAGTGGAGATGAAGTTATTTTCAATCGCTGTTCAGATGAAAAAAGTAGGGTTATCCGACTCTTTCATTGTTAGTGCTGTTCGCACTGCATTAGCGTTTGAAGGCGTTGCTGATCTTATGCATCTTTGGGCTTCTGAAAAAGATAAAAAAGAAAGAGATGAAATTGTCGCAGATATTCAAGACACGATCGATGCTTGTTCTCAAAAAGAAAAATCAGAAGAGATGTATATCAAGTTTAATGATTTAGAGGCCATCGCCAAAGATATTCGCGCTTTTAAGGATTCGCTGTATCAAGAAGTAATGAAGCGAGGTGGCATTAGTAAACTTGCAGAAATAACGGGCATTCCCCAGCCTTCCTTATCGCGATTTTTTAGTTCAAATGCTATGCCAAGACGATCAACAGTCTTGGCAATTGCTAAGGCGCTAAATTTGAATGGATTAAAAATTGATATGAAGTGGAGTAAGTTGTAAAAAATAAAATAGTTATACGGGCTAGTATATGAGTCACTACGATCTTTTTTTCATTACAAAACGTTCAAATAAATCCTGACCAGTTTCGTGTGGATTATTTTTATTAAGCAGTATATTTCTGGTATTCGTTCACGAGGTTATCTTTACTGAACGCAAAACGTTTAAGCGCGAGACAAAGTTGGACGAAAAATCGCACTTCGAGGCTGCACTTCGTGCTGTTGTTTACCACATTAACATTGAAACACTCCGCAAGTGGGGGCAAGGTCAGCGTGATCCTGATAGCATAAGTCGTGCTTATTTGACGTGTATTCAGAATGATCCAGTGTTGATAAAGGAGTTGGTTAATAAATGATAAGTGGGATCAGGCTTACTATTAACTAATGCCCCAACAAATGGGAATGGATTCCCAAAGCGGTGTCAGGCTTGCACAGTTGCACAAAACAGAAACACAATAATGTAAGCTTGCCCCGTTTTTTTTGGGATTATTGCGCGTTTCGATGGTTTAAGATGCAAGATATAATTTTTTGTTGATATGCGATTTTATTTTGGCTATGGTTTCCAATCATAAATAATAATAAGGAAGTGTGATGAAAGAACGCAATGAAATCTTATATACCTTTACTGCTAAAACAGATCAGCGTCAATACAAGTTTTCTGTCTACGCAGATTCCATGGAGAATGCGAAGGTTTATGCAGATAAGCTTTTAAACTTGTATCTGTTTCATTCGAGTCGATTAGCATCTAAGCTTAAAGAGATGCAAATAGAAGTGACTAGTAAATATGCTCAAAACGCAAACGACGCTCGTTTAAAAGAAGTGGATATCTTATTAGAGTCACATAAAAACTTAACTGTTACTTTTATACGCGAATTGAAAGGTGATGAAAAATATCAAGAATATTACGGACGGCGAATGGGATCACCATGGGTTGGACTGGCTGTTTTTGATGATAAGGAGTCCCGCGCTTTAGATGAATTCGATCTTGAATCAACTAAGTTTGATGCATACCCAAATGCTGTTGAGGACGAAATCCAGAAATTGATTGCTGTTAATAGCCAAGAAATGGCTAGCAATATTTCTCAATATGCAAGCGAGTTTTTTGCTCTGCATCCAAAGAATGAGAAAAACCATGATGTATTAAAACTGATTGCAGATGAAAAAAGACTGGCTGAAAAGTATTTAAAAAATTTAGCGTACGAGTTTTTAGCAAAAGACAAGTATGCAATCATCGACTCCGTTAGGGCATTTGTAATGGCTCAACAAAAGTTAAGATTAAACTCGCCCGATCAACATGGTATTACACTTTTAATGCAGTATGTCGCCCGTATTTTGCCAGTGGGAACTTCTATTGATAAAGAATTTGCTATTCTGGAAAAACAAATAAATCGGATCTTACTTCAAGGTGCTGATATTAATGCCGTCGATGAATTTGGCCGTACAGCATTGATGTATGTTGTTATTGGCCAGCATATTTTGGGAAGTGGATTAACGAAGGGTCGAGAGCATTTTGCAAAATTGCTGTTGGAGCATGGTGCTGATCCAACTATCCGTGACGTATTTGGTAAAACTGCATTGAATTATTATCAGGAATTTATTGAGGAAAAAGATCATCCTGCAATTACGCAGCTAAAACAGGCGATGGTAAACACAAATAGCCAAAACAAAGCAGAAGCAGGATATCTAACTTATTTATTCGGTGTCTTTAGCATGCGATCAAACAAAGAACCTGATAGATCCCAATCTACCTTATCGACAAAGTTTACACAGTGAGTTGACTGACATCTACGGGGTCAAGTCTCAT
>CAZKUQ010000220.1:0-2637 GCA_964555965.1 uncultured Coxiellaceae bacterium | reverse complement strand
CCCGTTGAGGCAGAATAACGGCTTAGAGCCCTCTGAGTTGAGGCAAACTTAGCCTAATTTGATAAGCCTGCTGATAATTAAAAAGGAGCGACCATAATGGATGCGGGCTTCTTGTCAGATGCAACACCTTTTATCAATAACATACTAATCGAAGCAGTTCATGCCTCATTTAATGCCGCTAAGCGAGGGGCAGCCTAT
This sequence comes from uncultured Coxiellaceae bacterium, assembly GCA_964555965.1. Classification (GTDB taxonomy): domain Bacteria; phylum Pseudomonadota; class Gammaproteobacteria; order DSM-16500; family DSM-16500; genus Aquicella. Next base: position 2,439 of record CAZKUQ010000220.1, on the reverse strand, counting down.
TTAAAAAGCAAGGACTACATAGGTGCGTTTTCAAGGAGATATTCCTCTCATTTGATGGATAAATATGGGGTTATTAGAGTGCTGGGGTCCACTAGGCCACTTCAACTAGACTATATTTATACTCATGTAAAATGTAATCAACAGATAAGAAGCCGCCAAGTAAGAGACATTGCTGAGTTATACGAAAAGTATTCATATGGTGAAAGGAAGACAACCATTGATTTTGAAATCATTTCTGGGGATGAAGCCGTTGATAAATATAATAAATTTGTATTATTGGGTGGGCCAGGTTCAGGCAAAACAACATTTTTAAAATTTACAACTCTTCGGTCGGCTAGAGGCAAAACCAAAAATCGTCATTTCCCAATATTGTTGTCACTACGAGAGTATACAGAATCCGAGCAAACACTGATAGATTTTATCGTGTCAGAGTTTGATTCTCTTGGTGTGGAATCTGGAAAAGATTTTCTAGTAAACTTATTGAATAAGGGATTGTGTCTTGTGATGTTTGATGGCTTAGATGAAGTTAACCAGCAAAACCTTGATTATGTGATTAGATCAATCAAGACGTTTACGTCTAAATATTATAACAATTCATATATAATTAGTTGTAGGACGGCGGATTACAATCAGTATTTTGATAATTTTACCGACGTTGAATTGGCTGACTTAGGCGACGATGAGATTATAAGTTATGTTAATGGCTGGTTTACAGATAATCCAGATAAAGCCAAAGAGTGTATTGAGGAAATACTAAATGATCCACCAATTAGGGAATTGGCACGGTTGCCGCTATCCTTAAGCATGCTATGTTTAAATTATGACATGAATTATGGCTTTCCGAGGAACAGAGCTGAATTGTACTCTAATACTCTAGAGGCATTGCTTGGTCAATGGGATGCAACGAGATCTATCAAGCGAGATGAAATTTATAAAAACTTATCTAGGAAAAGAAAGGAGAGCTTTTTTTCTAAGCTCGCCGCTACAACTTTTGAGAGTAACAAAATATATTTTAAAAAAGCATTTCTTGCTGAACAGATATCAGGTTACCTTTCAAATCTTCCTGGCGTTAATATATCACATGAAGATATTGATGGGGAGGCAGTGCTTAAGGCAATTGAAATTCAGCATGGAATATTGGTAGAGCAAGCACGCGGTATTTATTCCTTCGCTCATTTATCTTTTCAAGAATTTTACACATCTAAATATATAATAACAAATTTAAATAAAACCCTACTTCAATCATTAATATCGGGCCACCTATTTAATACGAAATGGCAGGAAGTATTTATTCTTGTTGCAGTAGGGCTGGATGATGCGGAATATTTTTTTGACTTTTTACAAGAGGAACTGAAGAATAAATATTTCGAAAACCAATCCGTTAATGAGCTGTTCAGAAATATATTGTACCATTGCATGGGACTTTCAACAGGCAAAATCTCACTCTCATTAGCGGTGGCTGGGTGTTTATTAGATATGGTTGATCAATATGCTTCACTGGTAGATATATCAGATGAAGCAGCAAGGGATGGCGATGATTTGAGCTTAGAGTATTCAATTATGAGATACTTAAAATCGATAATTAAGTTACAATTACCTGATAATATCAGGTTTATGGCAAGTAGGCATTTGGAGAGTCTTGAGGGGGACAACGAAGGAGCAGGCTATTTTGCCACAGACCGAGATGAAAGATGTATTGCACGGATTCCCGTGCCATTTCCAATCGATGCCATGCTCGATATAGAAGATATTGATACGTTAACGATACTACGGGATATCGTATATGGGAATTATATTATGGCCAGAGGGTTGCTGGCCGAAAGCTATCTTAATCAAGACTTGCGCAAGGAGTTATTAGGCAGAAATCTTATACCGCCCGTCTAAGATAGTTGATTTAAAACATTGGTGTTGGGATATTAAATTGGAGCTATATCACTATCTATTTCCCGGATTGCTTCTAGAAATCTTTCCCATCGCTTATTGATGATATCATCTTTGGCTACTTCTATAATCTCTTCTATTACGTCTCCGCCTGAATGGGTATTTATGTCAACTTTTAACATGGCACCTATAGTGTAAACGAACCCATTAGCTAGCTTGCCATCTTTAAATGCTAAAATGTTATATCTGCCTTTTAATGAGGTACCCTCAAGATACGCCTTAATTTTTTAAAGAGTGTCTTCGTGTTTGAAGTCTACGGTACGTATGATTTCCATAAATCCCTCTCTGGCCTTGGATCGCTCGGCAATGTTGTGGGAATTTAGCGTCTACATTCATGAAGCATAACCATTAACTAAACAGCAATGACAATACATTATGTTGTTTGCATATATCAAGCCCCCGGTCAGGTAACCATCCTGCCGGGGGCGTTTATTTTTTCTAGGTGTTTATAAGCCGTTATCTAAATCCCCTCCCACCACCAGCGGCGGGGGCTGCTCC
>CAZKUQ010000219.1:0-2702 GCA_964555965.1 uncultured Coxiellaceae bacterium | reverse complement strand
TATCGATCAGGATATATTTTTGGCCAATCAGATACTGGCATGACAAGCCTCAATGATGCACTTTTAATGTTAATAAAAGGATGCATACAAATGGGACTTGCTCCAATCATGGATGAGAAAATTACCATTCTTCCGGTTGATTTTGTGAGTCAACTAATTACGTCCATCAGTTTAAAATTTCCTGAAGTAACTGAAGTTTATCATGTCGATCATCCTACAGGAATTCTTTGGTCTGAGTTGGTAACGTGGTTAAAAAATTATGGCTACATCATTAAGATGATCCCAATGAAAGAATGGCAACACGAGTTATCACAGATTTCACAAGATAATACTTTATTCGCTTTCTTACCCTATTATCTAGCGCTCCCAGAAGACTATCATTCACCAGATGTCATTAATCATAATGCTGCTGCATTGCTGCCAACATTAAATCTTCATTATCCTGCGATCGATGATAAACTTTTAAAACGATATATGGAATTCTTATGTCAAACTGGATTTTTACCACTCCCTGAAAGTTATACTGTTAAAAGCTAGTTATTATTATAATTATTTTTAAAACTAAGAGAGTTCACCTTAAAGTCACTGATTGCATTTTCAATGAGAATTCGTAATGTGCTATTTCCTGTCAATCCAGTTTCAAGAGAGTTAATTTTAGCTTCCACCTCCGAAATGAGCTCATCGACATCTGCATCTTTATTAATTATGTCAAGTATCTTATTAATATCATTAAGGCGACGCGTTGAAAGTGTTTGATTACTCAAGATGCTTGGCGAGCCCAGCGTTTTAATCAGATAATCTGCTAAAGCATTATTAATAGCTATTTTAAATTTAACATCTATGTCTTGCGTTGCCTGTAAATCCAATCGTTGAATGATGCTATAAATACCACTTTTATCATTAATTAATAAGTTATTTTGTTTATTTAATTCTAAATGAATCTGGTTAATGATTTCATGTATGTGCTCCAACAATACAACAAGATTATCTAAATTAAATTGATTCTTTATAAGTTTATATTCGATTAATTTTACATTTTCATCAATTAAAATTAAATTTTTAATCGCTGAAGAAATTTCTTTAATTGGAAAAAATTTATTAAGACAAGTAATTTTTTTTTCTACTTCCAATCTTAATGATTGGATTTCAGCATTGTATTTATCATAAAGCGAATAACAATCATTAATAATGTTGATTATTTCTGTTGCGTTCTTTTTTCCAAAAAATGTATAGACTTGTGCAATTCCTGAAAATTCATTCAACGTTTCAGGATCATTTGGTAACTGATTAATATATTTTTTTAAGAATTCTTGAAATTGTTTCGTCGTGCGTATATAGCTTTTATGATACATCGTATCGTTAAAGTCATTACTGATTTGATATGCTTTAAAAATAAAATCCTTATTCTGCGAATGCAAATATTCTTCGTAAATCTTTTCGAACTCACTGATAGCAATTTCTAACGACGGCCGTTTACTCCTTTCTTTACTAATCATGGCCATAATATTATTTACAATTTTCTCACTTATCTTGCCATCTAATGTTAAATCTCTTAATAAATTATCAACTGTCTTCCATTCAACTTCTCCTTCCTGTAGACTTTTTGTCGTACCTCTCCATAGCATAGCTAAAATCAGTCCCATCGAATAAATATCAGATACTTCATCTAATTCGGCTGTCTTTAATGGTCCTTCTGGTGCAAGAAAATATATTGTGCCGCAAATTTTCTGGTCATGAACATCTTTTCTTCTGCTCAACCCAAAATCAAAAATATTAACCATTAATGGGAATTTATTTATATAAATATTCGCAGGTTTAATGTCTCGATGAATAATTTCTTTATCATGAACCTGTTGTTTTAATGCTTTTAATAGTTGAATAGTAAGCTTTATTCGAAATTCAATTGAAAATGATGAGATAACATCTTCATCATCGTCTAACATTTTATCTAGTCTTTTACCAAGAAATCTTTTCAGTACTAAATAAACTTTATGTTCAAACTGTGTAGGAATTTTAATGTGCAGGTGATTTGTTAATTGAGATATTTCAGCTTCTAACTCAATCGCACGAAGACTTTTGTCATCTTTGTATTCCTGCACTTTTATCACTCTAGGTTTATCCGTTTTCACAATGACACGATCACTATCTTGTAATGCTACCGTACCAATGACTTCATAAACATTACCAAAGGCACCTTTAGCCAATTCTTGAGAAAAATTTACTATACTAAAACGATTTTCAACCCGTTTTGTGACAGGATTGATATGATATCGATGAACCAGATCGTGTGTCAGTTTAATATATTTTATTGAGCTGCCAAATAAACTTGCGCTTGGTATATTAACTGCATATTCATTATTTGTATGAAATATCTTTATATCTTTCTCTTCACATTGCTTTAACATCACACCTAACAAATGAGCTTCTTCAAGCTTCATGGAAGTTGGATTAATTATTTTGACATCTTTTGCAAACATATTTTTTCTTTTTATTATAGGATTATATAAGTAATAACATTCTTCATTCGTTGTATCAATTGGAATTATTTACTCATGTACACAGCATGTATCCTGAGCCGCTTATTGAAGTATTTATCATCTTATGTATTAGGGTCTGTTTACAATTCATTTTTACAACGCAAATTCTGGTTAAGTAATTAAATAAGACTGTTGTCATGCCAGCCGCGCGTTTTTTGCGCGAGG
>CAZKUQ010000218.1:0-2720 GCA_964555965.1 uncultured Coxiellaceae bacterium | reverse complement strand
CATAAACGCTTTCCTAACAGACCTAATTGCCAAAGGCTATTGCTGCTTTACTTATGCTCAAGTAAAAGAAGCATTAGGTGTGTCGGATATTGCTGCAAGGGCTGCTTTGCGACGTTTAAAGCAAAAAGGTGAATTAGCTCATCCCCTAAGTGGTTTTTATGTGATTGTACCACCAGAATATAGGGTTTTGGGGTGCCGACCCGCTGAGCACTTTATTGATGATCTAATGGCATTTATTAAAGCACCTTATTATGTTGGCTTATTAAGCGCTGCACAATATCATGGCGCCGCACATCATCGACCCCAACAATTTCAAGTCATCATTTCTCAAAAAAGACGACCTATTAACTGTGGGCGTATAAAAATAGCTTTCATTACTAAAAAAAATACAGAACAAGCTCCGACTCAAAGTTTTAACACTTCTCAAGGCGCCATAGCAGTCTCCACTCCTGAAGCTACTGCAATAGATATGGTAACTTATCCTAATCGCTGCGGTGGCCTTGATAATGTGTTAACTGTGCTAACTGACTTAGTAAAAAAAATGGATGCTGATAAATTAAAACAATTAGCATCCAACACTGATGAAGTCACATGGATACAGCGGCTTGGATATTTACTGGATTTAATCAAAGCAAATTATTTATCTGATGTATTACATCAATCTCTTGAAAATCATCGAGTACGTGCGCGCCTATTAATAGCTCCTCCTAAAAAAACACCTGCACTTGAAAAGCTTGCTGCTCAACTAGGAAAAAATAAAAACTCATCGTTATATGAAACAAAAAACGATAAGTGGAAATTAATTATTAATAAAAAGTTGGAATTAGAAAAATGATTGCAAATGCGTATTTAAATGAATGGCGGCAAACAGTTCCTTGGTCAGACAATAAAATGGTTGAGCAGGATTTAATAATTAGCCGATTATTAGTGGAATTATTCAATCATCCCAAGATTTCTGATTCGCTCGCTTTTCGTGGCGGCACAGCAATTTACAAATTATTTTCTCCTCACCCTGTCCGCTACTCTGAAGATATTGATCTCGTACAAATTAAAGCAGAACCAATCGGTGAAACCATTACAGCAATTAGAAGTATTGTTGATCCCATACTAGGCGAACCTGAAAGGAAGAGGAGCAAAAAAACATTTACGCTGACTTATGATATTTTGGCAGAAAATTCAACTGAACCACAAAAATTAAAGATAGAAATCAACACAAGAGAACATTTTTCTGTTTTTGGTTTTCAACAAAAGGATTTTTCTATCGAATCAAGATGGTTTTCAGGCGAATCAAAAATACTGAGCTATGAATTTGATGAACTGCTTGGTACCAAGATTCGCGCATTTTATCAGCGTGATAAAGGGCGTGATTTATTTGATCTATGGTTTGCGCTTCAGCAAGAAAATTTTGATGCTAAAAAAGCAGTGGCTGCTTTTATCGAATATACAAAAAAGGAAAATAAAAATATTACTCGGGCTATGTTCGAAATGAATTTCGCTGAAAAACTAAATGCGGGCTCTTTTAGCCAAGATATTAGCCCGCTATTAGCACCTAATATTCAATGGGATTTTGAAAAAGCTGCAATAGACGTTTTTGAAAGAATTATTCCTCTTATTCCTGGTAAACAATGGAAATCCAATAAAGCAAATACAGAGGAAGCATGAAAAATATGAATGAGCAGCTAATAATAAACGAAACACTTGTACAATGCTTAATCGCAGCTCAATTTCCACAATGGAAAGACCTTCCTGTTCGACCTGTCGCGCATAGTGGGTGGGACAACAGAACTTTTCACCTTGGTGAGCACATGCTAGTCCGCATGCCAAACGCCGAGGACTATGCGTTGCAAGTGGAAAAAGAACAGCGATGGCTGCCAAAACTTGCGCCATTATTACCCCTTCCGATACCAGTACCTTTAGGCTTAGGTGAGCCAGCAAAAGGTTATTCTTGGACGTGGTCTATCTATGCTTGGCTTCCTGGCGAAGCTGCTGCACCTTCTAGTATAACCGACCTTAGCGACTTTGCTATCAACCTCGCGCAATTTCTTATCGCACTACAAAGCATCGATTCAACAATTGGACAACTAACAGTTGGTGACCCTGCATGTGATCTTGCCATCGCCTGGACATTGTTCAAAGGCAAAAGCCGTGATGCTTTCCGATCTACTCTTTTGCTTGATAATGACACTTGGATGCGTGGTCAAGGTTGGGCATTATGGAAAGCTTTAATTATCGCCGCCGGTCTTACAAACTCAAACGCCGTTGAAGCCAGGCAATGCTGGCACATTATTGATGAAATACTTACTGAGCACAGATGCAAAACGAGCCTTCCATGATTACTCATCAATCCTCAATTTCAGAGAAAATTGCAATCTTCCGCTCTCTTTTTCGAGGGCGAGAAGATGTATATCCTCGTCGATTTGAGAATCGCAAATCAAATAAATCAGGTTATGCTCCGGCATGTGGCAATGAATGGGTTCGCGGAATTTGCGAAAAACCTCGAATAAAATGCCTAGATTGCCAACATCGTAAATTCCTATCAATAACGGACAAAATCATTCAGTGGCATCTGTTAGGCATGGATAATACGGGTCGTGATTTTGTGATGGGTATCTACCCCATGTTGCTTGATGAAACTTGTTTCTTTCTAGTAGCAGATTTTGACAAAAACACTTGGCAACAAGATGCTGTAGCATTCCTAAAAACCTGCCATCAAATGAATT
>CAZKUQ010000217.1:0-2743 GCA_964555965.1 uncultured Coxiellaceae bacterium | reverse complement strand
TATTGTCATGCCAGCCGCGCGTTTTTTGCGCGAGGTGGCATCCAGAGATCTAAAATAATGCCGAAATTAGCCAAAAAATAGATGCCAGCTTTCGCTGGCATGACAGGCTTCTTAAACCGAGATTCGCGTTATTAGGTCGTGAACGTTTGCATCTATTTTTGCATGAAGAGTGCAAATCTTAATCGAGTAATATTATGATTTACTTTGGCAAACTTTTTACGTCAGGATTTTTTGAATAAGCATCGAGAATTTCTTGCAGTAATTGATCGGCAATACTTAAACCAGAACCTTCTTCAATCATGCCTTGTGTTTCTTTTAATTCTGATAAACGTTCTTCAATTAGTTTTTTGACAGAACCTGATGGGAACAAACTTGCTAATAAGCGTCGCGCTTCTTTGGGCCCCAATTTGGTATACAATTTGTTACGCAAGCGTGCATCTTCTGCGGTTGTACTAAATGCCCATAACTCAATTGGACCAAGTGTATTGGTAAGCAATTGCGTATTCATGCCTTGCTTTGTTGAAAATTGAGCGAGAAAAGTTGCACCACCTTCTCGCGGTCCATGCACACGTGTTTTTAAAGCAACACGCGCTGTTTCTGATAAACCAAATATTTCTGTTGAACGGCGAATAGCTTGTTCAGGGCCTGCATCCATAATGAAAACAGATGTACCAAACTCAACCATGACTGGATCAAAATCATCGAGAGATTGTGAAATTAATGCAATTTGTACATTCCATTTTCGCCCTTCACGCATATCAAGAATAACTTGATCGCGTACCGCACGGGCTTTTGATGTGCGATGAAATTCGTCATAAACAATTCGTTTGGCATCTTCACGAATTTCAGAAATGCGCGTGCGATGATATTCGCGATATGCATCTGGCACTTCACCTAACGCGTCTTCGGTCAAATAATAATGTCTTGCCAATGCGTATCGCGCCAACATATACATGACTGCCGTTTGACGTTCAGCAGCATCACCCCCGCTTTTTGCCACCTCATCAAGATCAAGCGAAACAACACGCGCATCGCCAATATCAAATTTGGTAATGTTAGATAAAATAGGATATTCACGCACGGCACTTGAAATCATACGACCAAATGCTTGGATCAATGGTTCGCCTGTTGGCGCACGTACTTGACCATATAAATCTTCAATCACTTGTGTACGACAAATCGCTGCTGCATCAGCAAGAAGCGGCATCGCATAACGTTGTGACAGTAATGCTTCATGATGAAAACCAGCCAGAAATAATGCATCAGTCACTTCCCACCAGGTGGTATGCTCATCAAACATAAAACCAATTTCATGCAAGATGTCATCAACGATTGTTTCCAAACCTTGCGTATAAGGATGCGGCTTACCATCATCAGCAAGATACTGATACATTTCATCGACAATTAATCCTGCCATATCTGAAACACCATCATAAGGGCGTTCAGCACCGAGCGGTGTGGCTAGCAGTGTAATAAAATTCACTAAGAAGCTGCGTTCTTGCGGTGATGGATAGCGACAACCCAACTGATTATCGAATGGGTTGATAGAATAATCAGGTGTCATCCGCAATCGATGATAAGCCACATAATGCCTTTGATCAGGCGGCAATGCTTCTTTCAACAATGAAATAAGACCGCTGCTTGAAGGACCAATATCAATAATTGCGATACGCGGTAAACGTGTTATCCCACCAGATAAACATAAAGCCAGATTCACCGCATTAGAAAGCACGGACTTACCAGAACCGGGGCGTGCATACAGCAAATCAATCCAAGTTGTTTGAGCGGCTGAGCCTGGTTGATAAGGCCATGGCTTGCCATCCGGCGAACGAAGCAATAATGCACCATTTTCCCATGCGGAAGCTGGGCGAGTGAATGGTAGCATGTAAACAACATCTGATAATGGAGCAACTGATGGTGTTGCAACGCTATTAGCGGTAAATCCTAATAAACTCGATGCAATGCCAGCGAAAACATCACCCGATACTTCAGAAACTTCACAAGAACCCCATCCCTCAACTGCTTTGGCAAGTTCAGCGACACGCGTTCGCAAAAGCTTGACATTACCTTCGGGTGCCCATGTTGCAAAACTTACTTGCAAACGAACAACTGCATCATCTGTATTGATTTCGATATCGCGCAGCAAATTTACTGCATCATGGATTAATCCGTTTTGTGCTGCACTAAAACTTAAAATAGAGGCCATCATGGATTTGAAACGCAATGTTGCAAGGCCACCGCTTTCTATTAAATATGACATTCGAAATGGCACTCGTGTTGGTAATGTGCGAGCAAACAGCGCCATAAATGATTTCAAATCTTGTGGAAAAAGATCGATAAAAATAGGCGTATAGATTCGATCTCCAACACGAATCGTGCGCAAATCCATTACCTTCGCATCGCGAGGAAATAGTTGTCGTGCCAAAACAGGATACATCAATCCAGACATCTCGCCAGCAGAAGGCCGCATCTCACGAGCGGGAATTTTATCGCCTGGCAACACTACTCGCCAATCTTTGGAAGTAAAATCTGGATCAGCTGAATATCGCATTGCATAACAAGCATCATGCACTTTTAATAAGACGCTATACACATTTAATGCGTTTAAATCAGTGACCACTGATCGCACAAATGACGAATGTGCTTCACGCAAGTCTGGAATAGCAGCAATAATATTTTGACCATTTTTAAATGGTGGAATTTTATTCTCGCGAATAAAATTTAATTTATCTTTACCAGCTCG
>CAZKUQ010000216.1:0-2762 GCA_964555965.1 uncultured Coxiellaceae bacterium | reverse complement strand
ACAACTGGGGCTAATTTCTCTATGTAGTTTTGGTACTAAAAAACCGGGCAGGTCACAAGTATTTGTAATATGTTGTGCCTGCGAAATATCTCGAAATAAATACATATCTAAAACAGCTTCTCGATAAGTACGGTTAAATCTTTCTATGTAAGCATTCTGTGCTGGTTTGCCTGGCTGAATATATTGAATAAAAATGCCATGTGATTTCGCCCAATTTTGAAAGTGATGAGAAATATTTTCTGGCCCATTATCAACACGAATACGATTTGGATAGCCACGCGATATTGCAAGTTGATCAAGCCACCGAGTAATTCGTTTTGATGTTAAAGAAAATGAAATTAAAATTCCTAATGCTTCGCGATTGCAATCATCAATGACGTTTGCTGTACGAATACGTCGCCCATTGGTGAGGGCATCACTCATAAAATCTAACGACCAACATTGGTTAATATTGTTGGGCTGTGCCAATGTAATTTTTGTTCTTGGTGCAAGACGCTTCTTTGGTTTTATCTTTAAATTAAGCCTTAAATCACAGTAAATTCGATATACGCGCTTGTGATTAAAAGAGTAATCAGCAAGGCGAATTAAATTAAATAATTTTTGAAACCCGTATGTTGGATACTGAGCTGATAACGTTTTTAATAAATCTTCAATCACTTTGTTATCCTGTTTCTTCTTCGGTTGATAGCGATATGTTTTACGATCAATGTTGGCAACGCGACATGCTTGGTTGATTGACACACCGCGTTTTTCAACTAATTCTCTCGCTATTTCTTGTCGCTCAGATCCACGTTGTACTTTTTTTCAAGTACCTCTTTTAATAATTCATGATCCATGCTTAATGTGGCATACATCTTTTTTAAACGATTGTTTTCATCTTCTAGTTGTCGTAATCGCTTTAGATCAGCTGCTTCCATGCCTGCGTATTTTGCACTCCAAGCATAAATGGTGCTTTCGCCGATGCCATGTTTGCGTGCTAAATCAACAGCCGGAACACCAGCCTCGTACTCTTTTAATACATTTATGATTTGTGTTTCGTTAAATCGTTTCTTTTTCATACTAACGTCTCCTGGTGCGTAATTTACCAAAAAACTCTAGTTGCTACCTGGGGAATTTTAAGGGGGGCTTACCATCAGTCCAATGCCAGTACCAAACCGTCGATATACCAAAAATTAATAATGGCACTAATAACCAAAACCCAATATTAAAATCTACTTTTTCCATGATTGTGAGCGACAATAGGGACATAAAAACAATGGTCATTGGAATTCTGTCCCATACTAAATTCGCATTGCTGGGATTCCAATGATAATAAGCAGAACCAATACCAGTAAGAAAAATACCGATAAATATTGTAAAAAAAACAAGAAATTCAGCGCGGATTAATTTTTTTTCTTTCCATTTTTGTTTTAAAGATAAAAATCCAAGCATGCCTACTAAACAAAAAAGAATGTTAGAAATAACATCCATAAAATTAGGTATACCAAATATTTCTCTTGTATCAGAAAATTGATGATAATTAGCCCATTGATGAATGGGCGGCACGAATAATAAAGTAGCGGCAAAGCAAAAAAGAGAGAACATCATAAGAATAATGCCGGAGTATTTTAATTGTCTTGAAACATTCATAACTACTCCATTTTCCCTTCTCGTTAATGAAAATATTTTAAGTAGAATTCATTGAGGAACAACCCTACAGGGTCGTACTCATTTTTTATTTTTAAAAATCGATTATATTCGGGATATCCATTTTGGAATTGACTTATTGTTGCAAAAGGCTGATATGGCAAATAATAGTTACCATTTAAGGATAATGAAGCATTAATTAAATTTCGTGTCCATGCTTTTGCTTGTTCAATTTTATTTGAAGATAAGTCTTGATTAAAATATAAAACAACTGCAAAGCAATCATTTTTAGAATAAGTTAAAAAGATATTTTTTTCTGCTGGTACATATCGGATTGTAACATTTAACAAGTTAACATTATTTTTTAATATGACTTTGTTTAATACCTCAATAAATTTAGGTAACTTATCAATTGGAATGAAATATTCCTGCAGCCAATCTGCATCAGATTTACCATGATGATCAGATGCAAATCTAACCGGTTTTTCCATGGCATTATTTCTGGTAACAAGGCGATTTTTATAAAATTTTGTAAATATTTTATTTTCCAAGTTCCAGCGCCATTCTTTACCAAGCTTTCCGTGCCTTGATATATTAAACATAGGGGTAAGAATGACATTCCACTTGTCAGGATTGTCTAGCGAAATAATTTTTTTGGGTAATCGATGCGTATTTTTATAGGTAATCACATACATGTTATTTAAAAAATCTGAATTAGGTGCAATATTAAGATGAGCATAAAATAAAGCGATGTTTTTGTTATTTAATATATTTTCGCGAAAGAAAGCTGGAAAGCTATTCACGTCGGTTTTTTCATAATTACTCGAAAGATAAACGTTATCAGTTAATTGCAATGTTACATCAGTAACAACACCAAATAACCCATACCCTCCTATTACCGCTGCCCATAGATCTGGATTATTTTCTGATGTTACGTATATTTTTTTCCCGTTTGCTAAAATTATATGAAACGAAACAACGCTATTTCCCACGGCTCCTGATCGAAAATCATCACCATGCGCATTGACACTCATTGAACCGCCGACGGTAAAAATATTGGGTGATTGCATAGATTTAATAGCTAAATTGTATTGATTAATATATTTCTGTATATCACTCCATGTTATTCCACTTTG
>CAZKUQ010000215.1:0-2769 GCA_964555965.1 uncultured Coxiellaceae bacterium | reverse complement strand
TTTATAAAAAATTTTTGTTTCAATAACTTTTTTATAAATATTATTGTTATAAAGTATAAGTTTGTTATAGAATTCTTATCTTGTTTGTCAATAATGGAAATGGTTATATTTGTGGGTATAGTTGTCAAACATCACCTCAAAGGACCCATCAAACCACAGCATAAAGGACCCACTAAAAAGGGTCAAAATAGCGTGTCAAACGGTCTGTATTTTTAACTAATTTTTGCCTCGTTACAACTGTTTATTTTTTCTCCTGTTTTTTCTTAGAGTTAGCTTCTTGAGTACCCCTAAAACTTGCTCCCTCTAAAATGATTTTATGTGCATTATGACGAAGACGATCCAGTGTGGCGGCTGCCAATAATTGATTGGGAAACGCATTACCCCATTCGCTAAAATCGAGATTGCTTGTAACGATGGTAGAAGCACATTCATATCGTTCAGAGATGAGATCATGGAAGTCTTCGTCTTGTGGTGATCGCATTGGTCGGAGTCCAAAATCATCGATGATAAGCAATGGAATTTTTGCAAATTCAGAAAATTTTTTTTCGTAACGTCCTGACGCTTTTGCTGATTGTAATTCACTAAACAATTTGCTCTGTGATAACCATAAGACATCAATCGTCTTTCGAATGGCACAGTGTGCTAATCCTTGCGCAATATGACTTTTGCCTGTACCACATGGCCCAACGATAAGGATCGGTGCATGTTCAAAAATGAACTGACATGATGCAAGTTCACGAATTTGAGCAATATTAATTTTTGAATTAAAATTGAAATCAAAATTTTCAATTGTTTTGTCGCCCCGAACACCAGCGCGTTTAAGGCGCGCCTTTAATTTTCTATTTTCACGTCCAAGAATTTCATCTTGTATGATCAAAGATAAGAATTCAGGGAAGCTAAGTTTTCTTTCAATAGACTCCCTATTACGCTGTGGCAAATTATCGATAATATGTGATAATCGTAATTGCTTAAGCAGGTTATTTATTTCTGGCATTGGATGTGTCATGAGATAGTTCTCCTGTGATTAAGTTATTGTAAAAGTTTAGATGTGTCTCGACAGAAACGTCCATGTCCAGTGTACGTTTCTGTCAGTGCATCAAACGCATCTTGCTCAGGAAGAGGTTGATACTCTAATCCTTGTTGCAAAATAGATTTGATGGTTTTGTAACGTACGCTTTGAAAAACAAGCGCGCGATGGCAAGCAGCATCCAAGCGTGCCTGACCATATTTTTTATGTAAGCTAATTATTCCTTGCACAGCACGCAGATAATCCATCACCGAATCATTTAATAATTTTTGAATGACTTGTTCACAGTGGGTACCAATTTTTTTTGCCTGCTCTAAACACCATTGAGAATCTTGCATGCAGTAGGCCAGTGCATTAGGTGGTAAATGTTCATCTAACGTATGTCTGGTGCCTGGCCTAAAAAGCCTAGGATGTATGGTGATTAATGCATGATCTTGATATAGACGTACAGTTGTTTCGGTTGCGCGTAACCACAATTCTTGTTTGACAAGTTGATAGGGTGCAGAGTATCGACATTTTAAATACATTATGTGGCAATCACCATGCACTTTTGCTTTTTCCCAAATAGCAAGTTCTGGTGGATTGTCAGGTAATTGCTTTAATAAAATCGACTCTGTCTGTGTGAATAAAGTAAGTGGCTTCTCTCGGGTGGTTCCATGAATTCTATTACCTGCTGTTTCTAGGATCCATTTCATTAATTGTTGGTTAGCATCAATTAGATTTCTAAATTCGCGCAATGGAACGAAATTTTTCTTAACATATTTTACACCAGATTCTACACGCCCCTTTTTTTGTGGGTCATGCGGTGGGCAAGCAGAAATAATAAATCCATAACCTTCTGCGAATTCTCCATAAGAACGCTGTACGACAGGATCGTAATAACATGCCTTTGTGATTGCGCACTTTGCATTATCTATGATAATTTTTTTTGGAATGCCGTTAAAAAAATTAAATGCGCGGCGATGACAGCCTAACCACGTTTCAACATCTTGATGCAAAACAATTTCTGCATATAGGTGACGACTCCATGCAAGAACCATTACAAAAATCCATGTTGGAATTATTTCTCCCGTTCTATCATCAATTAATTTTGGCCCCGCACCAAAATCGACTTGGGCGCATTCTGCTGGTTTAAAATCTAAAATAGTGGTGACATTTATTGATAATTTATCTTTTATTTTTTTAACAAATCGTTGTACTGCATTATATGATCCAGTAAAGTTGTGCTGGCGTTGTAATGCCGCATGAATCGTGCTTCCTTGAATCCCTTGTCGAAACCATTCTTCAACTTGCTTTTTGTAGGGCAATATTGAAGATTGTGTAGCAGGCGTCGCTGTGGGTTGTTTAAAAAATTTTGCTAATTCTTCATCGTCAGGTAGATCACGCTGTGTATCTAACCATTTTTGTTGAATTGCAATTTTACGTACAGCCCTTATTTTTTTGCGACTAGCCAGTCTTGCTTGCACAAGTCCGCGAATCGTTTCGCCTAAGCGTAATCGAGCGATAATTTGACGATATTCGTACATTTCAAACCTTCTTTTTCCCACGAGTAATCCTCCTTGATCAGTTCAAGAATAGACTACTACGATTAATGAAAGTTTGACGCGCTAGTGGGTCCTTTACGGTGATGCTGGGGTGGGTCCTTTACGGTGATGACCAGGTGGGTCCTTTATGGTGATGTTGGAAAGGTCCCCTTCGGGTGATGATTAACACTAGCGGCTAATTCTGAAATCCGCAAATAC
>CAZKUQ010000214.1:0-2778 GCA_964555965.1 uncultured Coxiellaceae bacterium | reverse complement strand
TTTCGATAGCGCCATCCAGTAATCCCGTTGGGACATCTTTTTGAGCGTATAATGACTTGCTATTCAGCATTGCAGTCAATCTGTCGTCATTTGGAAATTGTGCTAGCGCGATCGTAATGATGTCATTTTTTTCGGTGAATTGAATGTTGAGATTCGCAACTCGTTGATGAATCAGTGCGCGCAACTCGTCGTTAGCGTGCTGTAAAGATAGCGTGAAATGATCAACTACCCCCCCCTCGTTTTTTAATACCCCAAGCATAATGCTCAGTAAACCCCCAACAATCCCACACACCCCGCGCTTGAACTACCCTAAAATTTCTGGATTAATAAACTGCGGCAGCAATGATTTTGGATCAACATCACCACGACGCATGGCATGTGCATTGTTGAGTGCATAAATGAGATATTTTCGAAAGTCGATATTATTCATCTTGCAGGATTGGATTAAGCTGTAGAGCAATGCCGATTTATTGGCGGATTCCACATTACCCACAAACATCCAATTTTTTCGACCGATGGCAAATGGACGCATTTGATTTTCAGTTAAGATATTGCTGATTTGCGCTCTGCCATCATCGATGTATCGCATTAAATAACGTTCATTATTTTTAAGATAAGTAAGTGCGTCACCAAGCGTGCTTTTGGGAAGCGCTTTAATGTCTTTTGCTTTTTTAAAGATTTTATCTAAAATTGGTTTTGATTTTTCAAGGCGCGTTTGATATCGATCATCAACACTTTTTTCTTTTATTTCTCGTTCAATATCATAAAGCGAATTGATTAATGCCAGTAATTGTGCGGAAACACCGGTACAGTTATTGTTACTCACTTTAATGGCTGCGACAAATTTTCGTCTCGCGTGATCCCAGCAACCATAATGTGTGACACCCGCTTGCTCACCGATTTTTATATAGGCAGCATAACCATCCGTTTGTAATAATCCCTTAAAGTTTTTAAGACGCCTTTCAGGTACCTGTGCTGCTCTTGTTAAATCAAACTCAAAAACAATAAATCGGTTTGTTGGATCCAGACTGTGATATGCCCACATGTATCCTTTTTTATCGGGATACAATACTTTGACAGTCGTTTCATCTGCTTGAATATAATTGCTTAAAATAACTTGTTCCCACAATGCTTTTGCTAATGGGAATAACACATCAGATGCACCCATAACCCAATTGCCCAGTGTGTTATCTGGGATATCGATTTTATCCTGTAAGAATATTTTTGATTGTCGATACAGCGGTAAGTGATGATCGTATTTTTTAATAATAACATCGACAATTAATGATGTTCCTGCCATGCATTTTTGTATGGGGGATTCTGGTTTTTTGGCAGCTTTAATCGTTTCGCAATCACGGCAAGTGTATTTAGGCGTGATATGCTCAATGACTTTAATTTGTGCAGGAATAAATTCTAATGTTTCCGATTTGTCTTCGCCGATTTTAGTCAATTGACAACCGCAAACACATATTTTTTCCGCATCAGTTAAATCATGGGTAATTTGTTCGCGAGGAAGATTGACGGTGTCGATGTTGCGACCATTTGTTTTCTTTTTTCTTTCGCGCTCATAAGTTACCCTGATCTTTGAAGTCGAGATTGGTTCTTTAGTCTCTGTCACTTCATCTGATTCGCTATCATCAAAGAGTGGCAAAACGGTTTGCAAGGCTTTCATCTGTTCACTTTGTTTGCCGAATTGCTTATGACGGATTAATTTGACTTGTTCTTTAAACCAGAGGATTTGTGCGTTTAATTTTTCAACTTGTTCTTTAAGTACCGAATTTTCAGCTGACAATTGTGTG
Source organism: uncultured Coxiellaceae bacterium (assembly GCA_964555965.1). Lineage (GTDB taxonomy): Bacteria > Pseudomonadota > Gammaproteobacteria > DSM-16500 > DSM-16500 > Aquicella. The sequence continues at coordinate 979 of CAZKUQ010000214.1, read as the reverse complement.
ATGACTTCATCTTTATTTGCAGCTGAATTTATCAATTTAAAATCTCACTTTACCCTTAAAAACATGCAGAAAAGTGTAGCAAACATAGTGAAAAATGTCGAGAGCAATTTCATTTTTTTTCTCTGTATTTTCAGTGTTTTTTGCATTTATTTTCGTTTATTTTTTTATGAATACTCATCAAATTCCAGCTGATTCCAATTGCGCATTTTTTCCCAATCAAGACCAGCTAACACCCAACTTAATTGCTTTTCATCAAGCGTGATTGATTGGATATCTGTGTCGTTTGGAATCGTAAACTTCCCACACTCTAATCGTTTGTACAGAAGTACAAATCCATTACCATGCCACGCCAGTATTTTTAATTTATCACGGGTTCGATTAAAAAATAGGTAAATTCCCTCTGAGGGATTTTGGTTTAAGTGAGTGTGAATCAGCGATACCAAACCATCAATCGATTTTCTAAAATCAATTGCGGCGTTATAAAACAATATTGCCGGTGCTTTTAGCTGGATTTGCATAGGATAATCCCTTTATCAATTGAATAAGTGTGTCGATATTGGTTGTGTCAAAGACAACAATCTTGATATCACTTTTATGAATTTCTACACGCGATAAAGATTTTGCTTCACTGATTTCTGTAAGACTATTTTTTGGAGCCGTTGTGATCGGTATAAACTGAGCGGGAATTTTTTTCTCCCCGTATTTTGTAACCCAGGTTTTGAATGTCGATAACGTCAAGTGATGCTTGTCGCAATATACAATCATCGATTCAGTGCTGGATTGATAGGCGCGCACATGTGCTCGACGCGCTTGTGCTGAGAAAAATTTCTTTCCGGGTTCTATTTGTAAAATATTTTCTACGGTTTTTTCTATCATCATTTTTCCTCGCATATTTATTGATATGCGGGAAGATTAATGATTTTAGAAGTTATTGGGAAGGTGGGATTGTTGGGGGCTTACAATGCTCATAGAAATTCTC
>CAZKUQ010000213.1:0-2780 GCA_964555965.1 uncultured Coxiellaceae bacterium | reverse complement strand
GGAACCGGGTAAAAGAGCAGTCTGCAACTATGATGGACAAAATTGAGTGATTAATACTTAGCAAATTCGCATAAAAGCTCATGAATTGTTATTAGATAAAAATGCTACAATATGAAAACAAGACCATTTTTTTTGCCAAACGAATAAGAGCACAAAACACAATTACTGGTATCTATTGAGTACTTGGCACTTTTTTAGAAGTATGGAGTTAATGATGCCTCCAAATTTGTCAATGCTTGGATTACGTAAGTTTGTTTCTCCAGAGTTTATTTTTGGATGCGGTGCGCGGAATCAAGCCGCACGCTATGCAAAAAATTTCGGCGCTCATCGGGTTTTAATCGTTACAGATCCAGGCATAATTCGTGCAGGTTGGGTGGATCCACTAATTACAAACCTTAAATCTGCAAATCTCGATTATTCCCTTTTCGCAGATGTATCGTCAAACCCACATGATGAAGAAGTAATGTCAGGGGCTGATTTTTTTCTGAAAAACAATTGCGATCTCATTATAGCGATTGGCGGTGGCAGTCCAATGGACTGCGCTAAAGGGATTGGAATTGTAAGTTCAAACAACCACCATATATTGACCTTTGAGGGGGTTGATGAAGTTCCCATCCCTGCGCCGCCCTTGATTTGCATCCCTTCAACCGCCGGCACATCAGCCGATGTCTCACAATTTGCAATTATTAATGACACTCTACGCAAAGTAAAAATTGCCATAATCAGTAAAACAGTTGTGCCCGACGCAGCATTAATAGACCCTGAGATCACCTGCACAATGGATCCGTATCTCACGGCGTGTACTGGTATTGATGCTTTAACGCATGCAATTGAGGCTTATGCCTCCAACGCGCATTCTCCCATCACTGATTTGCACGCACTTCAAGCCATTCGTTTGATAAAAACAAATTTGCTCAAGGCTATCCAATCTCCAGACGACATTGAAGCCAGAAGCCAAATGATGCTTGGCAGTCTGCATGCGGGTTTAGCTTTTTCGAATGCAAGTCTTGGCGCAGTGCATGCCATGGCACATAGTTTAGGCGGTTTACTCAATTTACCCCATGGAGAATGTAATTCGCTATTATTGGAGTTTGTTGTAAATTTCAATTATTCAGCCGAACCCGCACGCTATAACGAAATTGCTGCCGCAATGGGATTAAAACCAAAAAAACTATCTTTGGTAGAAGGCCTGGCTGATTTACGAAAACAAGCAAAAATAACCAAAACACTGGGTCAAGTTGGCGTTCAATCAAAAAATATCTCTGAATTGGCTTCCAAGGCAATTATGGACCCTTGTATGGCTACAAATCCAGCTTTAGTAACACAAAAAGACATCGAGAGTATATATGAAGCAGCCTTATGACCACGAAAATCGTGAAGAATTAAGAGAAAAAATTATTGGTTTGGGAGAAAAATCTATTCAAAAGAGTTATTATCCCGAACTCCAAAAACGGCTATCTGAATTGGAGCGATTTCGTGCATTACTTGATCAAAGTACTGATTACTTTTTTCTAATTAGAATTCCGTCAGGAATTATAGAAGACGTCACAATTTCTACTGCCAATCTCTTAGGGTACATAAAAGATGAGATAACCAATCAATCAATTAATAATTTTGTTGCTTCATCTGATGAGTTGAGAAATATTTTTACAGACAAGAAAATAACTTCAGAAAATGAACGATACATATTAGACTCCAAACTCATACGAAAAGATGGTGCTTCTGTTTCTGTGGAAATTGCTTTTTCTCCAGTGATTTTCGATAAGAACAGATACTTCGTTGCAATTGCAAGAGATAATACCGTAAGAAAGCAAAATGAAGAAGCAATCCACCAATTGAATGTTACCCTGGAACAACGTATTGCAACTCGCACTATGGAATTGCAAATTGCCATCCAGGAACTTGAATCTTTTTCATATTCTGTCTCTCACGATCTACGCTCACCATTGCGGTCATTAGATGGGTTCAGCAGCATACTTCTTGAAGATTACAGCCAGGTACTTGATGATAAGGGAAAACAATATCTAAATAAGATAAAACAATCATCACTTTTTCTGTCTTCATTGGTAAACGGATTGCTTGAAATCTCACATACAAACCGCAGTCCGATAACCTGCGAAACCTTCAATCTGAGTGAGATTGTAGAACAGATCGCAGGTGAACTCCAAAACTCTGAACCGTCACGAGAGGTAAAGTGGAATATTTCTCCAGGCGTGATAGTTGATGCAGATCCTGTTTTAATGAAAACTACTTTGATGAACTTGTTACAAAACGCATGGAAATTTTCAAGAGGAAAGATACTGGCAGAAATAAGTTTTGGTCAAGAAAATCAAGGTGATAAGACAATTTTTTTTGTAAAAGATAACGGCGCAGGATTTGATATGCAAAATGCTGACAGGTTATTCAATCCGTTTCAACGTTTACATGCCGATGATCAGTTTGAAGGAACAGGAATAGGTTTGGCGATTGTCGCGCGTATCATCCATAAACATGGGGGTGAAATTTGGGCAGAAAGCGCACCAGACCAAGGGGCCAGTTTTTATTTCACCCTTTCAAAAAGGTTACCAACAAAATAGACCTCTCACCATAATCAATAGCTTTATCAAGTAAAAAAATTGTCAAATATTCCCGTAGCGAATAATGGCTTATCTCGTTCTGGTTTAAGGGTTTTTATACGTTTTCCCCGGATTAAGAGCAACAGATGAAATCGCATCCAGCATAACGTCAAAGAGGAGCAAATCATTTTTCCTTCTTTTTATTATTTAATAGGGCGGTCTGTT
>CAZKUQ010000212.1:0-2783 GCA_964555965.1 uncultured Coxiellaceae bacterium | reverse complement strand
ATAATTTAAATTTAACTGGTACGAGCCAATTTACTTTAGCAGGTACGATCAGTGGCAGTGGAACAATTGCTGTAACAGGAAATAATAGCAGCACATTGCAGTTACCCAATAAAACAAATGTTATTCATATTACCGGAATCAATGCAGGATTCGTAGTTGATCCTGTTACATTCACTGGGGTGAACACGCTAGTGGGTACGAGCAGTTCAGATCAATTGATATTTGATGTGCCTGCCAGGGTAGGAAAAGTATCAGGATCTGTAATAGTGAATGGAGTTCAAATGTCATTTACCAATATACCCATTAACCTTCCCTCTGCAGATGCAGTCAATGCTCAAGTTATTTCGGGCACAGAAACACTAGTCTATGAGCAACAACAACTCATGGACATCACGACGCAAGGAGTAAATGATTTTGCTAATACTTTTACTGGTTCAGTCAGTGTAACAACTAATTTGATGAGCCTATTGCAACAGCAAATTGATCTAACGAATGAAGAATCTAAGAACACGTCATTTGGTTGTTTATAAGAATCTCATTAACCTGAGTTGTTTTAGCATTGTATAGTTAATGAACAGAAACGTACGGACACGTAAATTTCACTTTAAATACAAGCTATTACATCAGTAAATTCATTTCTCATTAATAATCAACTACATAATCCAAATCGAGTGGAAAAACGCCCCCTGTAAACTACACTTCTATAGTGAATAAGAATTGCTCATTTTGGTTTAGGTTCCATGTTTATAACTCGTTGATTGTGAAAGGGTAAGGGAGGCAAATGCGTAAACGCTGGGAGAAATGGCAAGCAATAAGTCAGCATGCTATGGTGTTTTTAGCCACGGTATGGGTGATGGAATGCAGCCTTGCAAACCCCGTTTTAGATCATGTTGCCTCAGGCGATGTCACTGTTTCCCAAACCGCAACAACAACAGAAGTCAATCAAGCTAGCGATCAAGCGATTATTCATTGGAACAGTTTTAACATAGGTTCAGGGGAACATACGCAATTTATTCAACCAAGCTCAAGTTCAGTGACACTCAATCGCATTAGCCCTACCCAAGGTGCTTCACAAATTTTCGGTCAATTATCAGCGAATGGCCGCATTATCTTAGTTAATCAAGCAGGCATTTTCTTTGCTTCAGGTTCTAAAGTGGATGTAGGCGGGATTATTGCATCGACGGTTGATATAACGAACGCAAATTTTCTTGCTGGCAAATATATTTTTGATGGTTCATCCAATTATGCAGGAGCGGTGATTAACCAAGGAACGATAATTGCAGCAGAACATGGATTGGTCGCATTGGTTGGAAACAATGTCAGAAACGATGGCACGATTCATGCACGGTTGGGAGAAATTGTGTTGGGATCAGGAAGTAAGTTCACGTTGGATTTGTATGGAGACCAACTCATTAATTTCAGTGTAGACGAAGGATCAACGAGTGCAGCAGTTGATGAGAATGGAGAAGTGATGCGAGATGGGGTAAAGAACACGGGATCATTGATTGCAGATGGTGGTACGGTTTTCGTATCAGCCAAAGCAGCAGAAGGTGTATTAGATCGTGCGATTAATATGGAAGGTGTCGCACAAGCACGTTCGATTCAGCAGCAAGGTGGCGATATTATTTTAGGCGGTGATCCTGATGCAGGTGTCGTAAGAGTCGCAGCTAAAGTAGATGCATCAGGTAAGAACGCAGGCGAGAAAGGTGGCAAGGTTGTGATCACCGGTCATAACATTCTTCTTGATTCAGCTGCTGACATTGATGCGAGCGGCGATAAGGGTGCTGGCACTATCTACATAGGTGGAAATTATCTTGGTCAAGGTCCATTACCTAATGCGAATGCAACCGTCATGGCACCTGATGCTGTTTTATCGGCTGATGCGCTGACTTTAGGCAACGGGGGTGAAATTATTCTTTGGTCAGATGCAGTGACAAAAGCCTATGGCACGATCAATGTGCGAGGTGGTGCACTGGGTGGCGATGGTGGTTTTATTGAAACATCAAGCCATGACTTCTTGGATGTAGCTGGACTGAGAGTAAATACAACAGCGCCCTATGGCGCAACAGGAACATGGCTAATTGACCCTCGCGACATAACCATCAGTACAGGCACAACGGCAAACGGAAGTTTTGATGGCGGTAGTCCAACAAATACATTTACATCAACAGGAAATAGTTCTGTTCTTAACAGAGATACATTGCAGACTAATTTAGGCAATACACATGTGAATGTCGTTACCGGCTCAGGCGGTGCGCAAGCTGGAGATATCACCGTATCGGATACCATTACCTGGACCAGCACTAATAACCTTACTCTCACTGCAAGTAACAATATTGTTATCAATGCAGCGATTACAGGCAGTAGCGGCGGCTTAATATTAACAGCTGGACAAGCTGCGGATACCATTACAGTCACAGCGGCTATTGATGTCAATAATTTTAATCTAACGAGAGGGATATGGTCTCAAGTGACTGATCCGTTGCCTGGCTTTACGGTAAATAATAACTTCCAAATCAATTCAGGTACGATGCCTAACTCAACTGCAAGATTTGTGCGTGCAACAGCAGGGGCTGGCACGAGTGGTGATCCTTATATTATTGCTGATCTTTATGGCCTGCAAGGAATAGGTTCAGATTCAACGACGCTTAGTAAATATTATAAATTAAGCGGCAACATTGATTTAGCTGCTACTCAAAATTGGAATAGTGGCGCAGGCTGGGTGCCCATAGGAAATGAATTAGCTTCATCCTCATTTACGGGTTCATTTAATGGAGATAATT
>CAZKUQ010000211.1:0-2784 GCA_964555965.1 uncultured Coxiellaceae bacterium | reverse complement strand
GCGAAGGGAATTATTTTTTTCTTGACAAGGGGCACCTAATGGGTGTCATCCTCGGACAAACGAAGCGCAGATCCGAAGATCTCATGATTAATGCTAGATTCTCGGGTCTTCGCCCGAGAATGACATGATTGTATGAGGACCCTCGTGTCGAGCACGAGGGCAAGCTCTCGGGCAAGGACCCGAAGGAATGACACGAAAGCTCAGATTGCAACAGCCCCTTTTATACCTTGAAAATTGAAATAGTAAAGTAAAAATTTCAATGCAATACCGTGATTGTTATCCCAAGCGCGGTGAGGAATTTCCTACTTGATCCCTGTAATCTTCACAAACTCCTCAACGCTTAGTTGTTCTGGGCGAAGTTCTGGGTTAATGCCAATTTGTTCTAATTGAGAGGCAGTGAGATATGGTTTTAGACTATTGGCGATAGTTTTGCGTCGCTGGTTAAAAGCGTCGCGCACAATATCACTAAATTTATTTTCATCTGATGCGCTAACCGCAGGATTTTTTCGTGGAATTAATCTAATAAAAGCCGAGGCAACTTTTGGTGCCGGGAAAAAAGCTCCGGAGCCGATGTGGAGTAATAACTTTACTTCACAATAATATTGTAACATTACACTCAGCCGTCCATAAATTTTAGATCCTGGAGATGCAGTAATTCTTTCTGCCACCTCTTTTTGCAGCATAAAATGCATGTCTTTTATGAGAGGGTATGTTGCTGCAATTTTGATATTTTTTATGAGATGAAATAATAGCGGTGTGGAGATGTTATAGGGCAAATTGCCAACCAAACGAATTGGTGCTTTAAATTGAGTAAAATCAACTTGTAATACGTCTGTGAGATGAACGTGTAACTTTTGGTTATGGCCGCAATTTTTTTCTAGTTCTGGAATTATATCTTGATCTAATTCGATTACGTCTAAAGAATTTACTAATGGTAATAGTTTAGTGGTTAAAGCTCCAGCGCCTGGGCCTATTTCAATTAAGTTATCGTGTGGATTAGGAGCAATTAATTCAACTATCTTTCTCAAGATATTTTGATCGTGTAAAAAATGTTGGCCTAGGGATTTTTTTTTGCGTGGTAACATAATTTTAATTCCTAGATCTGTCATCCCAAACGTAGCGAGGGATCTCCATGAGCAGGATCCACATTAGGGAGATCCTTCGCTGTCGCTCAGGATGACATCCGTGTCACATTTCTCCCAACCGTTGTCCCATTTTTATAGGAGTATTTTGTTGGAGTGTTGCATCCCAGTTCACAGTTTTTTCTGGGAATAATAAAATCACCGTTGACCCAAGCTTGAAGCTACCCATCTCCATACCACGCTCAAACATTATATTTTCTTTGCTATAATCCCAGTTTGTGAGATCTGTTTGTTTGTTTGGCGTTATCACCCCTGCCCATTTTGTTTCAATGCTTCCAACAATCATCGCTCCAACCAAAATTATTGCAACTTGCCCAAGTGCAGTATCAAACATGGCAACTACCCTTTCATTTTTAGCAAATACATCATGGATATGATTGACGATATTTGGGTTTACGGAAAATAATTTTCCGGGAATATAGCGCATTGAACGTAATTTTCCCTCAATTGGCATATGAATCCGATGATAGTTATATGGAGCCAAATATAAAACAGCAAAGTTAGCGTTATGAAACCGAGCAGCATCTTTGTTATCGGCAAATAATTGTTCAAGCGTATAACCCTTCCCTTTGGCATTAATCAGTTGGCCAGCATCGATCTTGCCGATCTGCCATATTTTGCCATCAACTGGGGAAACAATAGCTTTTTGCTCGCTTGTTGTTGGTCGCGCATTTGGTTTCAAAGCACGAGTGAAAAAATCGTTAAAAGTAGGGTAATTCAAAGGATTGGTTTCAAGCGCATCTGACATGTCAATATTATAAAATTTACAATATTGGCTTATAATAAAATTTTTAATTAAAGATATGCGACAGTTAGCTATTTTTGCCACAAGCCGTGATAGAATGTGCTTAGGTAGTAAATATTGTAAAACTAGATTTAAAGACATGTTGTATTAATTTTATATTGCCATAGTTAAATTATTGTACACACATTGAGAATTCGATGAAAGTTTATCTTGTTGGCGGTGCAGTTCGCGATAAATTGTTAGGCCTCCCAATTAAAGAACGAGATTGGGTGGTGGTTGGCGCTACACCCCGGGAAATGTTGCAAAAAGGCTTTAAAAAAGTTGGTCGTGATTTTCCAGTGTTTTTACATCCTAAAACCCATGAAGAATACGCTTTAGCTCGCACCGAACGCAAAACCGGCAAAGGCTATACTGATTTTGTTTGTTATTCTGACCCCAAAGTTACTTTAGCGGAAGATCTCAAACGACGAGATCTAACGATCAATGCAATTGCCAAAGATCTGGATGGTAAAATTATTGATCCATATAACGGCTGTAACGATCTAAAAAAACGTATTTTACGTCACGTTTCTCCAGCATTTGCCGAAGATCCTGTGCGTATTTTGCGAGTGGCTCGATTTGCCGCTCGGTTTGGCGATTTTAAAGTTCATGCCAAAACTAATAAACTAATGCAAGTAATGCTCGTAAATAGCGAAGTTGATGCATTAGTGCCAGAAAGAGTATGGCAGGAATTAGAACGCGCACTTGGCGAACAATTTCCTGAAAGATTTTTTGTCGTGCTAAAAAATTGCCAGGTTTTATTGAAGTTATTTCCTGAAATAGCAGATCATCTAACAGCTTGTAAAAAAGCGTTAAAACAAGCTGTGATTTTAAGCCAAGAAAGCATCGTGCGTTTTG
>CAZKUQ010000210.1:0-2819 GCA_964555965.1 uncultured Coxiellaceae bacterium | reverse complement strand
AAGTCAACTCAGTCCGCTACTTATTGCCAAATGGGATAGATGACCCGGTAATTGAAAAAGACGATCCTAATGCCTCTCCAAGCATGTATATCTCCTTTTTCAGCGATACTATAAAAATTGAAGCGATTGTCGACTATCTAAATCGCTCAATTCAACCACAGCTGCAAGTTTTACCAGGAGTTGGCACAGCCCAAGTCTGGGGACCAGACTATGCAATGCGTATCTGGTTAGATCAAAATTTAATGGCTGCTCACAACATAACACCGTCTGATATTAATAACGCTCTTAACACCCAAAGCTTGCAAGCTCCTGGAGGACAACTAAAAACAACCTCTCAGGAATTAACCGTAAAAACTTTTAGCGAAGCTGGCACCGCTACCCAATTCAATAACTTAGTAATACGTCAAGATAATGGCCAACTAATAAAAATTAAAAATGTAGGTAAAGCAGAGCTCGGTCCAGAAGACACAGATATTTCTGTTAGGATCAATAACAAACCTGGCGTAGTGATAGCTATTACCCCATCATCAACAGCCAACCCAGTCGACATCACTAACGAAATCAAAAACTTATATCCAAAATTAAGCGCTGCTTTGCCTAAAACAATTAGCACAGAAATAATGTGGGATAGCTCAAAATTTATTTTTGAGTCCATTAAAGAAGTTAAAAAAACCATTGTAGTAGCTACTCTTTGCGTAGTCCTTGTAGTATTCCTATTTTTAGGGTCATGGCGAACTTTGCTAATCCCCATAGTTACTATCCCGCTATCCCTTGTTGGCGTGTGTATATTTATGTTTCTTTTAGGATACTCACTAAACACCATCACCTTTCTTTCTATGGTGCTTGCGATTGGCATGGTAGTAGATGATGCTATTGTAGTTACCGAAAATATTCAGCGCCATATCAGCGAGGGAAAAACGACATTAGAAGCATCTTTATTAGGAGCTAAAGAAATTCAATTTGCTATTATTGCAATGACTTTTACTTTAGCAGCAGTATATGCTCCTATTGGGTTTTTGACTGGATTGATTGGAGCTCTTTTTAAAGAATTTGCTTTCACTCTTGCAGGAGCTGTTATTGTTTCCGGATTTATCGCACTTACTTTATCTCCGATGATGTGTTCTAAAATAATGTTACCTAGCAATAAAGACGAAAATAGTTTTGCAAAAAAAACTGATGCTTTTTTTAATAAAGTTTTACAGCGTTATGAACTATGGCTACATAAAGCAATTGATAACCGCAAAAAAATTGTAAGCATAATCCCTATTATTTTAATTGCTAGCGGTCTGCTCTATTACTTTATACCAAGTGAATTAGCGCCATCAGAAGATCAAGGATTTGTGCTCGCACCCATTATGGCACCAACATCAGCCAACGTTGTATACACTCAAAAATATTCAAAAATGATAGAACCATTTTTTGATCAAATACCAGAAGCTCAAAACCATTTAATCGTAAACGGACATGGCGCGCCCAACCTTGGTATTGCAGTCTTAGTATTAAAGCCCTGGTCTGAGCGTAAGCGCACTGTAAACCAAATAATAGCTGGTTTAACTCCTAAACTTTGGTCTATTCCTGGAATCATTGCTTTCCCTGTTAACCCTTCAAGTTTGCCTGGGGCCGGCAGTGGCGATCCTGTTGTTGTTGAAATACAGACTCTTGGAGATTACAACCAACTAAATGATGTTGCACAAAAAATTGCAGCTGCAGCCAGGAATAATCCCAAATTATACAATATCCGCGTTGAACCAAAGCTCGATCAACCTCAACTTGGCATTAATATCAATAGAGAAAAAGCAGGATCTCTGGGTGTTTCAGTAAGCGATATCGGTTTTGCTATAAATTTAATTTTGGGTCAACCAACGACAGGATATTTTAGCATCGATGGAACCAGCTATGAGGTAATACCACAGCTTTTCCCCGAAGTTAGTAATAAACCTAGCACTGTAAGTAATTTGTATTTACGCACTGCTAGCGGCGCGATGGTCCAATTAAAAAATCTTGTAGACACTAACGAAACAGTAACCCCTCAAAGCTATAATCATTTCCAACAACTACGCTCTATGGAAATTACCGCGGGCACAACTGCAGGATACACTCTGGGAGAAGCTCTAGATTTCTTTAAAACAACCATAAAAAATATTGCTCCTGATACCAGGGTTGATTACGCTGGTCAATCGCGATTATATTTTCAAACTGGCGGCCAAATGGTTGTAACATTCTTCTTTGCTATTATTTTTATTTTCCTAGTGCTTGCGGCACAATTTGAGAGTTTTCGTGACCCGCTAATTGTATTATTTACTATTCCTTTATCAATTTTTGGAGCTTTGCTTGTTATGTTTATTACCCACAGCACTATGAATATTTATTCAGAAATTGGTTTAATAACTTTAGTCGGCTTAATAAGTAAACATGGTATTTTAATGGTAGAATTTGCTAACCAATTGCAAGAAGCCGGCAAAAACATTAAAGGGGCTATAATCGCTGCTGCAACTATACGATTAAGACCCATCTTGATGACCACCGCAGCCATGGTTTTGGGTGCAGTGCCACTAGCGCTTGCAACTGGAGCTGGCGCAGTAAGTCGTCAACAAATTGGTTGGGTAATTATTGGAGGTATGTTAGTAGGAACAATATTTACTCTCTTTGTTGTCCCAACAGTTTATACTTATATTGCTACCAAAAAAGAACAAACATCGTCATCCTGAACGAAGTGAAGGATCTCCAACCTTAATGTCATCCTCGGACAAGCGAAGCGAAGGAACCCCAACCTTAATGTCATCCTCGGACAAGCGAAGCGCAGATCCGAGGATCTAGAT
>CAZKUQ010000209.1:0-2825 GCA_964555965.1 uncultured Coxiellaceae bacterium | reverse complement strand
CTTAAGAGTCACAATATTACAGATTGATAAAATACTTTTTGAACGAAACCGCTGCGCGGCAACCACCACGTTCTAACTCAGAATCCTTCGGTTTACACTTAAACGTCCAGAAAGATCGTCCCGTTATCTATTAACAATACGCTCATTAAAACGTGCCAGCAGAAGTCTTAACTCATTTTTCGTTGATTGGAATTTTTTCTTGAAAGGTTGGTGGCTTTGTTGCAGCATTCATTTCGCAAAAAACAACACCCAACACCAGCCACCTTTTGGCTGGAGTTGTTTTTCGCAAAACATCAACCAACCACAACCTGGAGCGTATTATGACGACTTTACGACAAAAAACAAAGGATGAAATGACATTATTTGGCTTTGCGGAGTCAACCCAAAAAATATATTTGGGCGTATTGATACAATTACGTGATTTTTATGCTAAATCCCCTGCTAAATTAACGCATGATGAGGTGCGCCAATATCTTCTTAACCTCAAATCAAAAAAAAACTCTCAGATAACACCTACAATGTTCAAGTGTACGCATTACGCTTTTTCTACTGTAACGTTTTAAAAAGTCCGCGTTTCAAGCTGTACCTACCGACCACTAAGGTCACATTTAAGCTGCCAATTATACTGAGCACACAAGAAGTAGAGCGTCTCATTAAGGCTGTTGACCATGTTAAACATCGTACCTTATTGATCATGATTTATGGAGCAGGTTTGCGAATTTCAGAAGCATTGAATCTCAAAACCTCCGATATTGATCGCGATCGCATGACGCTACATATTCGCACAACTAAAAACAGACACGAACGTTATGTGCCACTGTCACCTATCATTTTACAAGCATTAACCGATTATTGGCATAGTTGTCGTTTTGATAACTATGTTTTTCCAGGCAGCAAACCTGACAAACCACTTTCAACGACCAGTGTTGCAAAAATTTTTAATGACGCCAAAAAAGCTGCTGGTATTACCAAATCTGGCGGCATTCATTCGTTGAGGCATTCATTTGCTACGCACACATTAGAAGCAGGCGCTGATCTGATCACCATCAAACGTTTGTTGGGTCACAGGAGTATTCATTCAACCGTTCGATATTTAGAATTTTCGCCTAATCACGATAAACGATTTAAATCACCGATTGATGCACTGAGCCTTTAAGCTCATGAGCAATATACAAATCCGAGAACAGAAATATGGTACTGAATTAGCGGATATCTTTCGACAGCATGGTGATGTGTATTCGAAAGCAAATAAGCTACCACCTGAACAATACAAGGTATTGCATGCCATACAAAATTGCCGTACCAGTATATTAGGCGGTCATATTGATGAATGCGATCAATGTAGTGTGCAACAAATTAGTTATAACTCTTGTCGAAATCGACACTGTCCGAAATGCGAATCCTTCAAAGCAGCGCAGTGGCTCGAAGATCGCCAAGCTGAGTTGTTACCTGTGCCTTATTTTCATGTGGTATTTACATTGCCACATGAGCTCAACACATTAGTGCTGTATAACAAACGTATTTTGTATAATTTGTTGTTTCACGCTGCCTGGGAAACATTAAAAACGCTCGGCAAAGACCCTAGACGTTTAAATGGTGAGATGGGCATGCTCTCAGTGTTGCATACCTGGGGGCAAAATCTATCACAGCATAATCACGTGCATTGTATTGTGCCTGGTGGTGCCTTAACAAACGATAATCAGTGGAACCCCACCAACAAAAAGTTTTTATTCCCTGTGAAAGTGATGTCAAAAATATTTAGGGGTATTTATGTCGCGAAACTGCGAATGCTGTATAACAATAATAAGTTGAAACTGCCATCATCATTGGGCATAGATTCATTGTTAAATGATCTCATGAAAAAAAACTGGAATATCTATGCCAAAGAGCCGTTTGCAGGTCCAGAAAAACTGCTCAATTATCTTGGTAGGTACACGCATAAAATTGCCATCTCTAATTATCGAATTTTATCTTGTGATGAAAAATCTGTGACATTTAAATGGCGCGATTATTCGGATAACAATACAGTCAAAATTATGACACTGCAGCCTGCTGAGTTTATACGTCGATTCTTGCAGCATGTATTACCTGATGGCTTTATGCGCATTCGAAGCTTTGGTTTTTTGGGAAACGCAGCCAAAAAGAAAAAAATTCCGATTATTCAAAAGTTGCTGGATTATGCGCCACAAAAGAAAAAAGATAAACGCGATACAAAAACACTGATGCTTGAGGTCAAAGGCATTGATATATCTGTTTGTCCTATCTGCAAAGAGGGGAAGTTAAAACGAGTTGGCACGCTCAAGATTAAACTTGGCCACACCCAATTTCAACTGGACACCTCATAAAAAAACACCGAAACTCATTTCAAAACTAAATCTTCAAAAATTTTTAAAGCTCGGTACAATGGGCGGGATGTCTGACGGTCGGCATTTATTTTCTACATAAATTCTAAAGGATACTGCCTAGAAATGGACGTGTTTTTTCACAATCAACTGAAAGTTTTTAGCTTCCTGTTATCATCTAATTTCATTTTGATGTCAGCTACTATCAACTGAATATCAAAATTCAAAAGCAATCCCCATAGCAACGTTCAGATAGATCTGAGAGCGGCATCGTTCAAAGTATCTTTTCTGCAATGCTTACGCCGTTGTTCGGCTTAATGTCAGTGAATTCTGTGAGGTGGTCGTGGCGAGATAGAGTGCGTGTTTCGTTGCGCACAGCAAAAAAGATACTATTTATTTAATTCAATGTTTGTTTGAAATTACAGATAACCCATCCTTTAAAGGTGCTATTCCCAATCCTCATCTGCGTAGTGCCAAGAGGTT
>CAZKUQ010000208.1:0-2835 GCA_964555965.1 uncultured Coxiellaceae bacterium | reverse complement strand
CCGAACATTCAATATGCCAACCTGGACGACCCTTACCCCATGGCGAATCCCAAGATGGCTCACCTGGTTTTGCTATTTTCCACAATACAAAATCCAATGGATCTTTTTTCACATCCGCCACTTCAACACGTGCACCGCTTTCCAATTGCTCAATATCATGATGTGACAAACAGCCATAATTTTTAAAGCTGCGCACATCAAAATAAACATCACCATTGCTTGCAACATATCCATGTTGATTAGCGATATTTTTTTCAATAATCGAAATCATTTGTGGAATATAGTCTGTTGCACGAGGTTCCGCATCAGGTTCACCCAATCCTAACGCTTTAAAATCTTCATGCATGGCCTTCGTGAAACGCTCAGTCACAGCTGAAAATGCTTCATTATTTTCATTCGCACGTTTTATAATTTTGTCATCGATATCAGTAATATTTCGAACATGCTTCACATCAAAACCGCTGAAACGCAAATAACGAATAATTACATCAATCGATGAATAAGTACGCGCATGACCAAGATGGCAATAATCATAAACGGTTACACCGCACACATACATATTAATTTTATTTGGTGTAATGGGAGTAAATATTTCCTTTTGCTGTGTTAATGTATTATAGATTGATAACATTATTTACCTGCCATTTTAAATGCTGCACCTAATCGATGTTTCATTTTATTTTTTCCTAGCAGTTCTGCAATGTGTACTAATTCAGGCCCATGTAATTTTCCGGTTAATGCAACACGCAATGGCATAAAAAGTTTTTTTCCACTCACGCCCAATGTTTTTTTCATTTCCCCTAATATTTGTGGTAAATCAATATCAAATTTATCCACTGCCTGCTCTGCTTCCACAAAAAATTGTTCGCCTGCTTCACGAATAATTTGTTTTTCTTCTTCATTCATGTGTACAGTTTCATGAAAAAATATTTTTGCCCAATTGAGTGCGTCTTCGGGAAATTCAATATTTGCTCTTATCGTATCCGCAAATAATTGTTGCTTATCTTGTGGCACTTGGCACGATACACTTTCACCCAACCAACGCCATAACATGGCAATATTCATTGCTTGAATTGCGGTTTTTTGCCAATACATCAACTGACTCACATCAAAACGCGCAGGTGACACGCTTAATTTTTCTAAATTAAAATGTGTTGCCAATTCATCAAATGGTAATAATTCTTGCGTATCGCAAGTATGCCCTAAGCGTGCTAAATAATTCATAATCGCAATCGGCAAAAAGCCTTGATCATGAATTTGATTTAAACTAAAACTGCCATGACGTTTTGATAAAGGTGATCCATCATCACCAACAATCAATGATAAATGACCATATAGAGGTGTGTGTAATCCTAACGTTTTTAAAATTAAAATTTGGCGTGGTGTATTTGCTAAATGATCTTCGCCGCGCAATACATGCGACACGTCCATTTCTGCATCGTCAATCGCATTACAAAATAAAAATGGTGAAGTGCCATCAGCACGTCGCACAATAAAATCGCCCATATCATTACTTTGAAATTGTTGAAAACCTTTTACAGTATCTTCAAATTCAATGGGACTATCTGTTGGTACTTTAAAACGCCATGCTGGTTTTTTTCCTTCAGCTATTTTTTTCTGAATATCTTCTGCTGATAATTTCAAGCATGTACCTGAATAACGTGGCGCATGACCGCGTGATAATTGAATTTTTCGCGCAAGATTTAATTCTTGATCGCTGCAAAAACAGGGATAAATTAGCTTTTGATCTTCTAAAATTTGATAATATTTCGCATAAATATGCTGTCGTTGTGATTGCCAATATGGCCCATATGGGCCATCAACGCCTGGTCCTTCTTGCCAATCAATCCCTAACCAATTTAAATCTTGCTGCAATGATTCTACAAACCGCTCTTCTGAACGCACTGCATCCGTGTCTTCAATACGTAAAATAAATACACCTCGATGTTTTTTTGCAAATAAGGCGCTAAACAAAGCTGCTCTTGCATTACCAAGGTGAATCATGCCTGTTGGGCTAGGCGAAAATCGCGTTCTAATTTTTTTCATTTATATTCTTCCACGTGCTTCAATCATTAATTTTTTCATTTCACGCACAGCATTTTCTAAACCAGAAAAAATAGCGCGTGCAATAATACCATGACCAATATTCAGCTCATTTATTTCTGGAATAGCAGCAATCGCTTGCACATTTTGATAATTTAAACCATGTCCAGCATTCACGATTAATCCTGCTTGATGCGCAAATGTCACTGCTTTAATAATGCGATTTAGCTCCTGCTCTCTTTCATGTTCTGATACAGCATCTGCATAAGCCCCTGTGTGAATTTCAATAACAGGTGCACCACAACGAACCGCCACTTCAATTTGTTTTTCATCTGGATCAATAAACAAAGATATTTCAATATTTTTTTGTTTCAACTTTTCTATTGCCGAACGAATTTTTTCTTCTTGTGACAACACATCTAACCCACCTTCTGTTGTCAATTCTTCACGACGTTCTGGCACAAAACAGCAATGAGCCGGCAGAATTTTTTCAGCATATTTCACCATCTCATCCGTCACTGCCATTTCAAGATTTAATCGCGTCAATAATATTTTTTGTATCACTTCGATATCACGTTCTTGAATATGCCGTCTGTCTTCACGCAAATGCACGGTAATACCATCAGCTCCGCCATTTTCTGCTGCAAAAACTGCTTCGGCAGGATCAGGATAACGTGTATGCCGCGACTGTCGTAATGTTGCCACATGATCTATGTTGACACCGAGTAATATTGGTTTCATTAGTTTTTCTCACTTTTCGTCATCCCCGCGAAAGCAAGGATCTCATTTCTG
>CAZKUQ010000207.1:0-2874 GCA_964555965.1 uncultured Coxiellaceae bacterium | reverse complement strand
TGACAACAGGTCCTTTAAAAAATGGGGAAGCTAGAGGCAATAATTTAACTCATACTGATAGCTTGTTGTTTTTTATTTTTATTCTTATTTTTCTTTTTCTTTTTCTCTTTATTTTTATGATGCTCTTCTTGGTTAGAAAACATAGCTTGTCTTGCATGAGAGGGTGATTGTACTTTGGCCTTGGCGACATCATCTTTGTTATTTTCTTGCGGCGATACAGCAGGTGCTGGCTCCGTTATTGTTTTGGGTTGAGGAGCCTTTTCTTCCGCTAACGAAATAGCTTGATTGTTACTAGGGGGCGGTACCATATCTTCACAATGTATTGTTACTGCTGTTTTGGGTGATAATATTACAGGGTAAAGATTATTATTTTGCTCGTTATGTGCT
The DNA here is from genome assembly GCA_964555965.1 of uncultured Coxiellaceae bacterium. GTDB lineage: Bacteria > Pseudomonadota > Gammaproteobacteria > DSM-16500 > DSM-16500 > Aquicella. The sequence continues at coordinate 2,487 of CAZKUQ010000207.1, read as the reverse complement.
TGACCTTCGTCTTCATATTTTTCATCATTAGGCTGTTCTTCTTTAGGAGCAGATGGCACTAGTTGAGTGGTAAGCATGCCAGGTTCCGTTTCATTATTCTCAAGAAGAAGATTAGGAGCAGACGGTAACTCTTGCTTTGTTTCTGGAATGGTTACAGCAGCAGCGAATGCTGAGGAAATTGCCAGAGTGCTATCTGAAGATTTTATGACAGATTGTGATTGCGCAACTTCTTTGGTTTGTGATTTTTCTTGTATCCATTGATTATTTACGCCTAATGCTTGCTTCATGCCTGCGTAGATATGAGGCTGAATGTAGTAATCGCTGTTCTCTTTACTATAATAAGCGCTATGGTCTAGCGTTTGTTTTGCCTCTTTTGATAATGAATTGTATTGTGCTTCAAGATTCTTCGTTGCATTTAATATGAATGCATAAGGGTCTTGTATGCTTGGAGTTTCGCTTGCTTTTGCTATTATTAGCTGATACCCTCGCGCAACCATGTAATAGCTACCATGATTAGACTTGATAAATTCCTGAGCTTCTTTACGCATGTTATTAATTTCGTCATCTGACAAATTAAATTGCTTGGCTGCTTCTTTTTGATTTTGCGTCATTAACATAACAACCGTGCAAAGATATAAGGCTCGACGTACATGTGGTCCCAGAAACCAGCCGTAACTCTTATGATATTTGCAAAGTTCCCATATCGCAGGTAAATAATTTTGTTGTGCAAGCGGTTCTTTTTTACCTTTTATGATAAATTGGAGTGCGCTTTCTCCATATGTAATGGCTTCTTTTATAGATTTTTTAACATCATCCCATAGGGCGATCTCATTATTTTTTTGAAATTCGTTGAGTTTATCGATGCTTTTCTGTATAGAAGTTTTATCTCTATGGAGTAACGCGACATATATGGCCTGGCGATATAATGTGGGTACGTTTTCAATTTGTTTTTCATCTTCTGCAAGCATATCTGCAGCAAGCAACAATGTTTCGATCTGGTTTTGATTGAAGTCAGGTTGAGTATTCACTTGAACATATTGACTCGCTATTGCTAATAATTCAGTACGTTCTTGCAAATTGCATTTTGTTAATATTCTAGTGCAATAATATTGTAATGTTTTATTATCTTCTTTAGCAGTTTGAACCAATATGTTGTAGCATCCATCATCTTTTTTGATATTGTTTAGCCAATGAGAGGCAGGATCAAGATCATATAACATGTTCAATAGCTTTATTTTTTGTTCTGTTTGAGGTGCTAACTCAATTAATTTACAACATAACGTCACGCTTAAATTTAGCTTATAGTGTGACGTGAGTAGGTTTTCATAAAGTTGAATGGTTTTATTGATGAAATTTGTTTTCGCTTCATCAATCTGGGTGTCACGTGCCGCATAGTAACACGCAAGAAGTTGCAGGGTGCGTGGGATAGTGGATATCTCATAGTATAATATCCCATACTTTTTGATCTCATTTTCAAAATGCTGGATAGCCTGCGGTCGATTGGCCGGTTTATTATTTAGGCCAAATAATTTTTCAATACCTAGTGCTGCTTCTGGATGGGTGCTTTTTAAATTGGCACACAGAAAATGACCGTAATTCTTATTTTTATTTTGGGAATCTGTTAAAAATTCATCTGTAGAGCAAAAAATAGAAAACAGTTCCAGCATTATGTCATCGGGGTAATAATAGCGCTTGACAGAAGGGTGTTGAATATTTGCTCCTGCTGTGATCAAGGATGCGATAATGTCTAGCTTGTTCTTTCGGCCGACATCCTTTGCGTATAAGGCCCAAGCTAACGCAGTTTCTTTCTTAGCGTCCTCAGAATCGAGCTCTATTTTACTGTCGATGAGAAATTTAACGATGTCCAGATTGTGTTTTTGAACTGCGTGAATCAAAATACTGGGGTATGGCGTAATATCTTCGATTTTAAGCTCTTGCAGAGAAGCTTTAAATTGCTCGATTGAAGTGTTATCTGAAATTTTGCTTATTAACAATTTTTCAACGTCTTGACGCGAGCCTGACATGCTTTTATCCTCGTTATTTAATAGTGTAGTGCACTATATCAACAGAATATTAAGATAAAATTAAAACAGAACCAAAATGTCCGGAAATGTGACTCGGAATATACTTATCAAGGGTTTGCACCCATCTTTGGAAAGGTATCCTATACTTAATAAATCACTTTTGATGAGAAAGATGATCATGGGGGAAAAGCTGATAAAGCATTATTGGGTCTACATATTGCATTGTGAAAATGATACTTATTACACTGGTTACACGAGTGATTTGGCAAAACGCTATCAGTCTCACATGAATGGTACAGGAAAATGCAAATACTCGCGTAGTTTTAAACCATTAGGCATCGTGCAATGCTGGAAAATTAACGGCGATAAATTATTGGCGCTGCAGATAGAAAGATATATAAAAAAATTCTCTGTACACGACAAAAATAAATTTTGTCATCCTGAGTGAAACGCACTACTGTCC
>CAZKUQ010000206.1:0-2884 GCA_964555965.1 uncultured Coxiellaceae bacterium | reverse complement strand
GTGCGCGGTAGCTTAGATACAGCAGGTGTTGATGGTCGTCGTCAAGGCCGCTCTAAGTACGGTGCTAAAAAACCTAAGCAATAAATAAATGGTGGGAAGAAGCAATGCCAAGAAGAAAAGCGGCTATAAAGCGTGAAGTTTTGCCAGATCCATTATACGGCAGTGACCAAGTTTCCAGGCTCATTAATGTAGTGATGCGTGAAGGAAAAAAGTCAATTGCAGAAAAAATTGTATATAGTGCCTTAACAACCCTTACGCAACGTCTTAAAAAAGAACAGAAAAGTGAAGGTGAAGGCGGTGATAGTGGTAAGGGCGATAGCGGCAAGGGTGGAAAAAAGTCAGCTGTAAAAACAAGTATTCAATCTCATGGTCATGGTCATGATGATGCGCTTGATGCTCTTCATCGAGCACTAAGCAATGTCGCTCCAACGGTTGAAGTTAAGTCGCGTCGAGTTGGGGGTGCTACTTACCAAGTTCCAGTCGAAGTTGCATCAGATCGTGGTTTAGCATTAGCAATGCGCTGGGTAGTGAGTGCCGCAAAAGGCCGCTCAGAGAAGACAATGGCGTTACGCTTGGCAGCGGAACTACATGATGCCTACTTAGGCAGAGGTGCGTCCGTAAAAACACGTGACGATGTACATAGAATGGCAAAAGCAAACCAAGCATTTGCACATTATCGTTGGTAGTAGGGGTGAGTCGTGGCACGAGTAACACCAATTGAGCGTTATCGAAATATCGGGATTATGGCCCACATTGATGCGGGTAAAACAACAACAACAGAACGTATTCTTTATTACACAGGTGTTTCCCATAAACTTGGCGAAGTCCATGAAGGTACCGCAACAATGGACTGGATGGAGCAAGAACAAGAACGCGGTATTACTATTACCTCAGCAGCAACAACTTGCTACTGGTATGGGATGGCAAAACAGTTTCCGCAATACCGAATTAATATTATTGATACACCGGGTCACGTAGATTTCACCATCGAAGTTGAACGTTCACTTCGTGTATTAGACGGTGCATGTGCTGTATTCTGCGCTGTTGGTGGTGTTGAGCCGCAGACTGAAACTGTATGGCGCCAGGCTATTCGTTACGGTGTGCCAAGACTTGGCTTCGTCAATAAGATGGATCGTACAGGCGCAAATTTCCTTAGAGTTGTAGATCAGGTTCGTACCAAGTTAAAAGGGAACCCTGTGCCAATTCAGTTACCTATTGGAGCTGAAGATAAATTTGAAGGTGTCGTTGACCTGGTAAAAATGAAAGCGATTTATTGGGATGACTCTGCACAAGGCACGACTTTTAAAGAACATGAAATTGCACCTGATATGATGGAAGAGTGCAAAAAATATCACGAGCTATTGGTTGAGTCTGCAGCTGAAGCATCTGAAGAGTTGATGAATAAATACCTTGAAGAAGGTAAATTGTCCGAAGCAGAAATCAAGAAAGGCTTACGTGCTCGCACTCTCAAAAACGAGATCGTACCTATGCTTTGTGGTTCAGCATTCAAGAACAAGGGCGTACAGGCCATGCTTGATGCAGTAATTGAGTATTTGCCATCACCTATTGATGTTCCTGCAGTGAGAGGCCATTTAAATGATGCTGCAGAAACACAAGCTGAAAGACATCCATCAGACAATGAACCGTTTGCTGCGCTGGCATTTAAAATTGCTACGGATCCTTATGTCGGCACTCTAACATATTTCCGTGTTTATTCAGGCGTCTTACGTTCAGGTGACACAGTTTATAACCCGATTAAAGACCGCGAAGAACGCATTGGTCGCTTACTGCAAATGCATGCTAATGATCGTACCGAGATTAAAGAAGTATTGGCAGGTGATATTGCCGCTGCTGTTGGTTTGAAGAAAGTTACCACAGGCGATACGCTTACCGATCCTGACAAAGTTATTATCCTTGAAAAAATGGTGTTTCCAGAACCTGTTATTCACGTTGCTGTTGAGCCTAAGACCAAGGCGGATCAGGAAAAAATGGGTATTGCGCTTGGCAAATTAGCTCAAGAAGATCCGTCCTTCCGAGTCCACACGGACGAAGAATCAGGCCAGACGATTATTGGCGGGATGGGAGAGCTTCACCTGGAAATTATTGTTGATCGAATGAAGCGTGAATTCAGTGTTGAGGCAAATGTTGGTAAGCCACAGGTTGCTTATCGTGAAACAATACGTGGCTCAGTTGAACAGGAAGGCAAATATGTTCGTCAATCCGGTGGCCGCGGTCAATATGGCCATGTTTGGATTAAAATCGAGCCGCAAGAAGCTGGTAAAGGATACGAATTCGTCAATGCTATCGTTGGTGGTGTTATTCCAAGAGAATACATACCTGCTGTTGATAAAGGTATTCAGGAACAGCTCCAAAATGGTGTTATCGCTGGGTATCCAGTCGTTGATGTAAAAGTCACACTATTTGACGGATCTTTCCATGAAGTTGACTCAAATGAAATGGCATTCAAAATTGCTGGTTCCATGGCGTTTAAAGATGGCGCCAAGCGTGCTAAACCAATTATTTTAGAGCCTATCATGAAAGTTGAAGCGGTTACGCCAGAAGATTTTATGGGCGATGTAATGGGTGACCTCAATAGACGTCGTGGAGTTTTACAAGGCATTGATGATTCGCCATCAGGTAAATTGATTCATGCCGAAGTCCCGCTGTCTGAAATGTTTGGATATGCAACTGACTTAAGATCAATGTCTCAGGGTCGTGCAACTTATTCAATGGAATTCGCAAAATATAATGAAGTTCCTGCAAATATAGCAGAGCAAATTATTGATAAAAGTAAAAAATAATACCGAATACTGAAAAGAGGATAGTCAAATGAGTAAGCAAGTATTTGAACGAACGAAGCCCCACGTAAACGTAGGGACGATAG
>CAZKUQ010000205.1:0-2886 GCA_964555965.1 uncultured Coxiellaceae bacterium | reverse complement strand
TATTTTCTAAAAATGTTTTTTTAGAGTTATCCACATTGTAAAAAATATTTTTATAGTTCAAAATTAAAGTATAAGAAGAATAATAAATTAAAAATAAATAAATTCATTTTTTATTTTCAATTTTATTTTTTTTATCCATGGGTTATCGGTTTAAAATAATTTGATTGGTCGACAAATTAATTTTAAATATATAAATTAATTATTACGTGTGTGCACTTTGGTGTATGCGCAACATAAAAAAATTATGGCAGCAAAAAAAGCAGCTAAAAAGGCAGTAAAGAAAGTAGCTAAGAAGGCAGTAAAGAAGGCCGCTAAGAAAGTAGTAAAGAAAGCGGTAAAGAAGGTGGCTAAGAAGGTAGTAAAGAAGGCCACAAAAAAGGTAGCAAAAAAGAAATAAGTACCTAAAAAACAGCCCCCGGGAGTCTTCCCAGGGCTGTTTTTTTGTGGTATTATACAAGTAATAAACAGGGGATTAATTAATTGAAAAAGCCTATGCAAATCATCATTAAAACAACGCAAATAGAGCTTACGGATGCGCTTAACCAGTACGTAGAAGATCGCATCAAATCGCTTGAAAAGTATATTGGCAGATTTGAGGAACAAGGAGAGTCAGTTGCTCGCGTAGAGCTTGCTCGCACAACACAGCATCATCGCAATGGAGATGTGTTTAACGTAGAAGTTAATTTACAGCTTGATGGAGAAGTTATTCGTGCAGAACGTGATGGTGAAGATATGTACGCAACAATCGATGCAGTAAAAGATGTGCTTAAAGTCGAAATCCAGAAGTTTAAGGATCTCCGCGTTGATAAGCCAATATCTGATGCACAGCGAGCAGAAGAGGAATAAGAGTAATAAAACAACCCGTATACTACAATGCAGGGAGCGAATAATGCTTCCTGTATTCGTTTCTTAGTGATAGTCATTATAAATTTGTATTTGTATGTTTGATTTTTTGAAAAATATTTTTGGTAAATATGATTTTGATCCGCTCATTGCGGAGATAAACAATTGGGAAGGGGATATGAAGCAGCTTTCTGCTGAGGAGCTTAAGGAACGAAGTGCTGCATTGCGCGATCGCGTTATTAATCAGCAAGTTCTTTTGGATGATGTTATGGCAGAAGCCTTTGCCCTCATCCGCGAAGCATCGCGAAGAACGCTTAACCAGCGTCATTTTGACGTACAGTTGATCGGCGGCATCGTATTGCATCAAGGCAAGATTGCCGAGATGCGTACGGGAGAAGGTAAGACACTTACGGCAACTGCCCCAGTGTACTTAAATGCATTGACGGGTAAGGGTGTGCACGTAGTTACGGTAAACGATTATTTGGCACGACGTGACGCAGTGTGGATGGGGCAAATTTATCATGCACTCGGGGCAACAGTTGGTTGTCTTACCCATGATGCTGCGTTTATCTATGACCCATCGTTTATTGCTCCTAAAGCAGAACTTGCTGAAGCGGAGCAAGTAGCGGACGAAGCACGAGATACACTGGGCAGCTTTAAGGTTGAACAGGAATTTTTGCGACCCGTTTCCCGAAAAGAAGCATATCAGGTTGATATTTTATATGGTACTAACCATGAGTTTGGTTTTGACTATTTGCGCGATAATCTTGCCTATCGAGCCGAGGACCAAGTGCAGCGAGGTAATCATTACGCCATCATTGATGAAATTGACAGCATCTTAATTGACGAAGCTCGTACGCCGTTGATTATTGCTGCGCCTGATTCTGAATCCAGCGAGCACTATAAGATTTTTGCGCGCATCGCAACGATGCTTTCTAAGGACGACTACGAAGTTGATGAAAAGGCACGTAGCGTTTCCATTAACGATAGTGGTATTTCGAAGGTAGAAACCGCTCTTTCGATTAAGAATATTTATAATCCGGAAAATTTTCAGTTGGTCCATTATCTTGAAGAATCACTTAAGGCGCAGGTATTGTTCCATAAGGATAAACAGTATGTTGTAAAAGGAGGGGAGATTATCATCGTAGACGAGTTTACGGGTCGCATGATGCCAGGGCGTCGTTATTCGGGTGGGTTGCATCAAGCAATCGAAGCAAAGGAAGGAGTGCAAATTCAACAAGAGTCAAAAACATACGCACAAATTACATTGCAGAATTATTTCCGCTTGTATGAGCGTATTGGGGGTATGACCGGAACGGCGCAAACATCCGCAGAAGAATTTCACAAGGTATATAATCTTGAGGTGGTAAGTATTCCAACCAATAAGCCACCGATGCGTAAAGATATTAGTGATGTTATTTTTAAGACGAAGGCGGAAAAATATCGCGCAGTCGTTGATGATATTAAGCAGCGTTACGACGAAGGGCAACCAGTGTTAGTGGGTACCGCTTCAATTGAACATAATGAGCTGGTGTCGCATTTATTACATCAAGCGCATATACCACACCAAGTGTTGAATGCAAAAAATCATGAACGTGAGGGTGAAATTATCGCACAGGCAGGTAAGCGAAAAGCTGTTACCGTGGCTACGAACATGGCGGGGCGTGGTGTGGACATTATTTTGGGCGGTAATCCGCCAACGATTGAAGAAGGGGAGCAGGTACGTTCATTAGGTGGATTGCATGTTATTGGTACGGATCGCCATGAAGCGCGTCGCATTGATAACCAGCTCCAGGGACGTGCAGGGCGCCAAGGAGATCCGGGTTCTTCCCATTTCTATCTTTCCCTTGAGGATGATTTGTTGCGCATTTTTGGCGGCGACCGAGTGAAAAGTTTTATGGAGACATTGAATTTCCCCGAAGGAGAGCCTATTGAATCTAAGATAATATCAAAGGTTGTAAATGAAGCACAAAAGAAGGTTGAAGGCCTAAATTTCGATGCGCGTAAGCATTTGCTCGAGTATGATGATGTACTTAACAAACA
>CAZKUQ010000204.1:0-2902 GCA_964555965.1 uncultured Coxiellaceae bacterium | reverse complement strand
AAAAATGGGACGGATCCGGATATCCACGCGGCTTAAAAGGCACTCAAATTCCGATAGCAGCCCGACTTTTCGCGGTTGTTGACGTGTGGGATGCTCTGCGCTCAGATCGCCCGTATCGAAAAGCGTGGGAGAAAGAAAAAGTTCTTGACTATATCAAATCATTATCAGGCAAACAATTTGACCCAAAGGTCGAGAAACTCTTTATTCAAATGATAGAAAAGTAAAAAGCCCTATAATTTATTTATCGAGTAATTCAAATTTATTTTCACATTTGAGTAATATTATTCAGATTACCGGGGCAGGATATCATTAAAAGATGAAAGAATTTGTTTAATCACCATTTTATCTAATCATTTAATATGAAACTTATATTTTATTTATATAATGCGGCCAAAAGAGGGGAGGACCAAATAGCATATTATACTTCATGGTTTCGATAAGTATTATTATCATAAGCATGATGTATAATAAAGTCTAAGGAAAATAACCTATGGAAACCATCACTTCTGTTGCCGAAAAATACATAAATTCAGTCAAAATGGCGCGCAGCCCGCACACAGCTTCAACTTACAAAAATGCTGTCTCTTTTTACCTCGAAACGCTGCGCCTCAATAAAATTGACCCTGATAATGCCTCTGTTTCCACTCTACACGAAGACACCATCGTAATGCTGGCAACAGCGCTCAAAAACCATGCAGCCACCACTGAACGTCTCTATCTGACCGCTGTGAGCGGCTTTTTTGCTTATTTGGCTGCTGATAATTTAACACAGGTCAACCTGCCGCGGATTAAACTATTAATCCAGCAAAGAGCGCGTAAACCAGGACAAAGACTGCCTCAGTTTCCAGCTTCAGACATTGACGCCATCTTAAACCTAATTGATAAACCGGAGTTCTTGAATTCTGAGGATGAACAAGACCATCTGATCAAATTGCGCGACCGGGCTTTCTTAATGACGCTTGCTGATACTGGATTGCGTGTACATGAAGCTTGTAATTTAAGACGAGGTGATCTTGACTGGAACGAAGGAAAAGCCATGATCATTGGCAAAGGCAACAAACAAGCTATAATTCGTTTTTCTACACGCAGTACTGACGCTTTAAAGGATTATTTGAAAATTCGCACCATCATTGATGGCGGATCCAAAACTCCGCTTTCCGCCCTCCCCCTCTTTGCCCGCCACGATCGCGGTGCTGGTAAAAAGGTCAAACCCATGACCACCACAACCGGCAGAAACATCGTGACTGAACGTGTGCGCGAATTGTTAGGAGAAGACGCCGTAGGCACGATTACCCCTCACTCTTTCAGGCATTACTTTGTTACAAGGGTGCTGAGGGCTTCTGGGAACCTCAAATTAGCCCAGGAACTGGCCAGGCATACAAATATCGCTGTGACACAGCGTTACGCCCATTTATCTGATGATGAATTGGATAAAGGTTATTGGGATGCAATTGAGGGTTAAAGAAAAAGCTTTGGCAATACTAATTATTAACTTTATATTTATGTCAAAAATTATTATTCTTACCCATAATAAATATTAACTTATTTTATTAGAGGTAACCTTTGTGACAAATTCAAATGAATTTAAAAATTTATTGATTGAACAAAAAGAAGCATTTATTGACATTAAGAGTGTCTCCGCAGAAATAAATATGATCGCCATCAATGCGGCAATTGAATCTGCTCATGCAGCATCAGGTATACGAACGATGATGGATAATGTTCTAAATGTAATGATGACCGCCATATGTAGATTGCTTGCAGATAGATTATCTACTGATAAGTCTTTATCCCCCGAAATTTTAGATAATTTAGCAAAACGACTTGGCATTGATGATATTTTTATTACTGACTCTGATGCAGTCACTGTCGGTTCGAACCATGCTTCCGCTCTTGGATGGAAATTCCCAGATGATCCCAAGGCGCAAGCTTATGCTTTTAGAGCCCTAATTATTCAAACAGATGGTGTTGTTACTCAGCCAATTGCCCAACGAGACATTGATTCAGCAATGTTTAAATTTGTGGGCGTTTCTCGCATAGACGAACCAGGAATTGTACAAATAGGATTAAGGGCTGATTCTATTTCACGTTACCAATCTGAAATCGGTTCTGTATTTGGTCTGCTCGCAAATGAAATCAGAAACCTCGGAACCAAGATCGGCTCATCTACCAATAGAATTCAGCAAGTTACTTCAGAATTGACAAATTTCGAAATGAATTAAAAAAACAGCCCCTTGTCATCAAGGGACTGTTTGAATGTGCAGTTGAAAACTTAGTTTACGACTGTTACATTGCTGGCCTGAAGACCTTTGGGGCCCTTCTCGATTGCGAATTCAACCTTCTGGCCTTCTTCGAGGTTGCGATATCCATCGCCTTGAATAGCAGAGAAATGTACAAATACATCTTCTCCACCCTCGCGGGAGATGAAACCATAACCCTTGGTTCCGTTGAACCATTTGACCGTGCCGATAATACGTTCTGACATTTTTTTGCCTCCTATAGCAAAAACCACTTATGTTTTAGGATTTGTTCGTTCTCTCGGACCAGTCAAATAAAAACAGCCCTGGAGCTTTCGCCTTGGGCTGTCTGTTATTACATCCAACAAGAACTACTTTGCATCCTACTTGACATAACTTTATCATAGAATGCAACAGAAGTCAAGCACCAATTTGTCAGACCTTTAAAGCTCACCCATTAATTCTTTAGCTTTTTTGGTTTGCTTTCCTCGTTCATCTGTACTCAAAATGCGTTTGCGTATTCTAAAGTTCAAAGGTGTAACTTCAAGGAGCTCATCATCTGCAAGGTATTCGATGGCTTGATCCAGACTCATAGCTAATGGAGGCACCAATCTGATCTCGATATCCTTGTTTGAATTGCGCATATTGGTGAGATGTTTCTTTTT
>CAZKUQ010000203.1:0-2933 GCA_964555965.1 uncultured Coxiellaceae bacterium | reverse complement strand
CCATGAAAAAAATATCCATACGCGGTGCACGCACACATAATTTGAAAAATTTAAATGTTGATTTACCACGCGATAAATTAGTGGTGATTACAGGCTTATCAGGCTCAGGAAAATCATCATTAGCATTTGATACATTGTACGCAGAAGGTCAACGACGTTATGTTGAATCGCTTTCATCTTATGCGCGGCAATTTTTATCGATGATGGAAAAACCAGATGTGGATCATATCGAAGGATTGTCGCCAGCCATTTCAATCGAACAAAAATCAACATCACATAATCCACGTTCAACCGTTGGAACGATTACAGAAATTCACGATTATTTGCGTTTGTTATTTGCAAAAGTCGGACAGCCAAAATGTCCCGAGCATCGAACAGTGTTAGAAGCACAAACTGTTAGTCAAATGGTCGATGCAGTGTTTGCTCTTCCTGCTGATACAAAAATTTTAATTCTTGCACCAGTTGTGCGTGAACGTAAGGGTGAACATCTTGAATTGCTGCAAGAATTACGCGGACAAGGTTTTGTGCGTGCGCGTATTGATGGCGATATGTATGAATTAGATCAAGCGCCGACATTAGATTTACGTAAAAAACATACGATTGAAGTGGTGATCGATCGCATTAAAGTGCGCGAAGAAGTACGTGTGCGTTTAGCTGAATCATTTGAAACAGCTTTGCGTTTAGCAGATGGTATCGCAGCAATCGGTTGGATGGATGAGCCAAAGAAAAATCCACGTGTTTTTTCGGCGAAATTTGCTTGTTCAGAATGCGGATACAGTTTGCAAGAATTATCGCCGCGATTATTTTCATTTAATAGTCCTGTTGGTGCATGTACAGAATGCGATGGTTTAGGTGTAAAAGAAATTTTTGATTCAGAATTAGTGGTGAAAACAGATTTAAGTTTAGCAGATGGCGCGATACGCGGTTGGGATAGACGTAATATTTATTATTTTCAATTGCTGACATCACTTGCAAAACATTACAAATTTGATTTAGAAATTCCATTTAAAAAATTGCCGAAAAAAATTCAAGCAGTTTTAATGCATGGCAGCAGTGATGCAATTCAATTTGATTATAAAGATGATGATGGTTATTCATTTTCAAAGAAAAAACCATTCGAAGGAATTTTGCCGAATTTAGAGCGCCGCTATCGCGAATCAGAATCAGAATTTGTGCGCGAAGAATTACGTAAATATATTTCATCACGAACTTGTGAAGCATGCGATGGTGCACGATTAAATATTGCTGCGCGAAATGTGTTTGTCGCCAATAAAAGTTTGCCAGAAATCGCAGCGTGGGCGGTTGATAAAAGTAAACTATTTTTCGATAAATTACATTTACCTGGTTATCGCGGCGAAATTGCAGCAAAAATTGTGAAAGAGCTTACGAGTCGTTTAGGATTTTTAGTGGATGTGGGGCTAGATTATTTAAGTTTAGATCGCAGTGCCGAAACATTATCAGGTGGTGAAGCGCAGCGAATTCGATTAGCCAGTCAAATTGGCTCTGGATTAGTTGGCGTCATGTATATTTTGGATGAGCCGTCAATTGGGTTGCATCAACGTGATAATGAGCGATTATTGAAAACATTGCGTCATCTGCGTGACTTGGGTAATTCAGTGATTGTGGTTGAGCATGATGAAGAGGCGATTTTAAGTGCGGATTATGTGTTAGATTTGGGGCCAGGCGCTGGTGTGCACGGCGGTGAAATTGTTGCTGAAGGTAAACCTTCCGACATTATGCGTTCACCTAAATCACTTACCGGACAATATTTATCTGGAAAACGCAACATCATTATTCCCAAAGAGCGTCATCAACCCAATCCCGAAAAACTAATTTCTATTCGCGGCGCGCGTGGAAATAATCTTAAATCGATTAATGTGGATATTCCGATTGGGCTCATGACTTGTGTCACTGGTGTGTCGGGTTCCGGAAAATCAACATTAATTAATGACACATTAGGGCCCGTTGCAGAACGTGTGTTAAATGGAGCAGGAAGTTTTGAAGCGGCACCGCATGATAGCATTGATGGGCTTGAATATTTAGATAAGGTCGTGGTGATTGATCAAAGCCCGATAGGCCGCACACCGCGATCAAATCCCGCCACATATACCGGGCTTTTTACTGCGATTCGCGATTTATTTGCTGGTACACAAGAAGCGCGATCACGTGGCTATCAACCAGGTCGATTTAGTTTTAATGTCAAAGGTGGACGTTGCGAAGCATGTCAGGGCGAAGGATTAATCAAAGTTGAAATGCATTTTTTGGCAGATGTGTATGTGACTTGCGATATTTGTCAGGGCCGACGTTATAACCGTGAGACATTAGAAATTTTATATAAAGGCAAAAATATTCATCAAGTGTTAGAGATGACAGTCGAAGAGGCGCTTGATTTTTTTAATGCGATACCGGTGATTGCTAGAAAGCTACAGACATTGCAAGATGTTGGTTTGTCATATATTTCGGTTGGGCAAAGTGCAACAACTTTATCAGGTGGCGAGGCGCAGCGAATAAAATTAGCCAAAGAATTATCGCGCAGAGACACAGGACGCGTGCTATATATATTAGATGAGCCAACGACCGGCTTACATTTTTTCGATATAGAACAACTGCTCAAAGTACTGCACCGGCTTCGCGATCATGGAAATACCATTGTTGTTATCGAGCATAATCTGGATGTGATCAAAACAGCAGATTGGATTATTGATCTTGGCCCTGAAGGGGGTGACAAAGGCGGGCGAATTTTAGTCAAGGGGTCGCCAGAAATGGTAGCAAAATATGGTGAATCGTACACAGGCTCGTTTTTAAAAAAAGTTTTACAAATAAAGTAAAAAATTTTTAAAAAAAGTGATTTAGTTTGTTGACAGAAAACGAAGAAGTAGTAGAATGCCCGAACTCAAAGCGAAAGAAGTTCTTTAACAAGATGAAGAGTGATG
>CAZKUQ010000202.1:0-2944 GCA_964555965.1 uncultured Coxiellaceae bacterium | reverse complement strand
GTGGAAACGATGTTTTCTGGATGCAAGAAGGTGTTGCCGGTGATACACAAACTTTCTATGGTGATGCAGGCGATGATTGGTTCTCCAACGACACAACTTCTAATTCAGCAGTAGATATAATCTACGGTGGTGCAGGCGTTGATTTGCTGTATTCAGGTGGTGCAGGTGCTGATTTCTTCTATGGTGATGCTGACAATGATACAGCTTGGCTAGGCAGTGGTAACGATACGTTCTACGGCGGCACAGGAGATGATATAGCGCATGGTCAAGGTGGAAACGATACGCTTTATGGTGATGCAGGTGCTGATACATTATATGGCGAAACAGGTGATGATTCGATTTATGGTGGTTCTGAAATTGATACTGTTTATGGCGGCACAGGTAATGATACCAGTTACGGTGGTGGTGGAAACGATGTTTTCTGGATGCAAGAAGGTGTTGCCGGTGATACACAAACTTTTTATGGTGATGCAGGCGATGATTGGTTCTTCAATGACACAACTTCTAATTCAGCAGTGGATGTGATCTATGGTGGTGCAGGCAATGATCTGCTTTATTCGGGTGGCGCGGGTAATGATTTCTTCTATGGTGGTGACGACAGTGATACAGCTTGGTTAGGCGGCGGTAACGATACTTTCTACGGCGGCACAGGAGATGACTTTGCGCATGGTCAAGATGGTAATGATGCTATTTATGGCGGAGCTGGTACTAACGTATTATATGGCGAAGCAGGAAATGATACTTTCTATGCGACAACTAATACCAAGGACACTGCTTACGGTGAAGCTGACAATGACGTCATGTCAATAACCTATGGTCAAAGTTCAAATGTCGAATTCTGGGGTGGCACAACTGGCACCAATGTGGACAGTATATCTCTTTTAGGTGCTGGCACTTATGGAACAAACTGGACAGTCAGCAATACTGATTATGTAAGCTCTGATCAAGGCGGCGGCGTAACACGCTTAACCTTTAACAGCACTGATGCAGCTGGCACAATTACGATGAATGATGGTAGCTCAGTTGCCTTCCATGACGTGGATTATATTGACTATACTTAAAAACGCATCGTTTATCTTTCTTTAAAAGAAGAATCAAGCGCTCTTGTAATTGGTTTTAAAATATAAGACATAATCGATTTTTTATTGGTCACAATATCTGCCTGTACTGTCATTCCTGGTTTCAATATATTTTTTTTAGAATCTTTGCCAACATAATTTTTTTCTAAAGCAATTTTAAGCTGATAATACGGCAAACCTTCTTTGCTAGTAAAAGTAGATGCAGAAATCTCAATAACATGCCCTTTTATACTACCATAACGTGCAAAATCATAAGTCGTTATTTTAACTTCCGCAGGATCACCAATATGCACATAACCAATATCACGCGTACTCAATTTGCTTTGCACTTGCATCTCACCTTCTGTTGGAACAATTTCCATCAGCTTATCTCCAGGTGAAATCACAGTTCCTGGTAAAGCGGTTAATCCCTTTATCAAGCCAGTGATTGGTGATTGAATTGTCAAGCGTGCATTAATGTCATTTAATCGCTGTAAATTATGGTGTGTTTCAATTAACTGTTCATCAATTTTGTCTAGCTCTTTTAAAGCTGCTTCATCCAAACTATTATCCAGATGAAATAAATAATCATCTGTTTCTTTGAGTGCGCTTTTCGCTTCTATAATTTGATTTGTTAATTTTAAAATTTGTGATTTCGCATCTGCTGTTTTCCTTTGAGCAATAATATATTCTCTTTCGGAAACATAGCCTCGTGAAATTAAACTACCCAACATTTTCTCTTCTTTTAAATAAGATTCCAGTTGTTTCTCAAGATCACGCTTGTTGTCTTCTAATTGCTGTAATTGAGATTGTTTTTGTTTCACTTTTTCTTGCAAAACAGTGCGTTGATCTTCGCGTTGCCGTATTTGTTGTTCTAATAACGTGATATCAGATTGAATGGAAGTAACAATTTGTTTTTGATTTTCAGGTGTATTATAAGGCAGTGAGGCGATACTTTTGTACCAATCTATTTGATTCGCCACAAGATGATGAACAAATGCATTCAATCGCGCTTTATCCAAAACAAGTGATAACTCTATGCCTTGTTCTTTTGCTATCTGCGCTTTGATGTTGCTTGGATTTAATTGCATTAAAATTTTTCCAGCGCGCACTTCTTCTCCGTCTTTAACGGATACAGATGCAACAATACCTCCCTCTAAGTGTTGAATAACTTGCACTTCTTGCACTGGCTGAACATCACCATAAGTCACAGCGACTTCATCAATTTTAGTAAAAATAGCCCATATAATAAAAAGAAATACTACGACTGCAATAAAAACAATACTGCGTCGCACTAAACGAAAATACCCATCTTCTTCAGTCAAATTTGCTTCTGAAAAATATTTTCTTGGTATTTGATTCATATTAAACCTTTTGGTATTTTTTCAAGCACTTCATTTGGTTCGCCAAACATGGCTTGTTTACCTTCGTACAATACAATTGCTGCATCTGCCATTTTTATTTGAGATGGCCTGTGTGTAATTAAAATCACTGTTTGCTTTCCCTTTGCTCGCAACAGCGCTTCATTCATTATTCTATCACTTCCACCGTCTAATGAACTAGCTGGTTCGTCCATAATCAAGATTGCTGCGTTTCTCAAATAAGCTCTTGCCAATGATAGTTTTTGACAAAAACTCGCGCCCATTCTTTTATCTCCATAATCTTTTACGCGCGTATTAAATCCATCTTTTAAAGCTAATATATCTTTTAATAAATTAGCATCGGCGGCTGCTTTTCGGATCTGTAAATCCGTTGCAGTTGGATCTGCCAGCCTTAAGTTCTGCGCGACAGTTCCGTAAAATAATTCTGCTTTTTGCGGCACATAGGCAATTTGAGTGCGTAATAAAAAAAAGTCATACTGTTGTATATCACGGCCATCAATAAAA
>CAZKUQ010000201.1:0-2951 GCA_964555965.1 uncultured Coxiellaceae bacterium | reverse complement strand
ATTCAAGACCAAATTGCATCAGAATATAACGCATTTATTTGTACAAGACAGGGACCCAATGATGGTACATGGCCTGTGCAAAATAAATCTGATCAAGCAGGTCGTAGGTGGTTTGGTTATTCAGAAGAAAGAGATCGTGCGCAAATTCAAGGTTTTGATGCAGCAGGTGGTCGTACTGTTACAATCGCATCTTGCGTGCAACTGAACGCACCTTCTGTTTCTGCCATCAAATATTCAAACTTAGCAAATGTAATGAAAGCGCGTGACACATTGTTGTATGAATTTTTTGAATATGTTTTAGATAAAAATAGCAGGACAATTCAAATAATTGAACCGCGTTATTTAAAAAATAATGCAATTGTTGCGCCAACTTATCAAATGAGCTGGACAACACACAGCAAACAATCTGCTTTGACCGATCCGCTTGGCAACACAACAACGTATGCTTTTAATCAACTTGCAAAATTAAAATTAATCACCTATGCGCCTGTTGCACTGCTTGACACATCAGGTCATATCACAACGGTTGCTGAAACAGAAACAATTGGTCGTAATTTTTCTGGAAAAATAATTGGAAAAACAGATGGTGCTGGCAATACCGAACTTAAAGTTCGAAATGAAGCAGGTGAAATCACACAAGATATTGCAAAAGATGGCGCTGCTATTATTTATACGCTTGATGTATCGGGCAATGCTATTAAAATCACGAGTCCTTCTGGTAATACATGGCTTCAAACTTTTAACGGATCAAATAAAGTGATTCAAGTGACAATGCCATCTGGCGCAACATGGAATATCACTTTAAATGAAAATAATTTTTTAATTCAAGAAACGCCGCCGGATGGCTCTGCAACTGGAATACATTTATTTAGCGAAGATGTTTTTCATAATATGAATGGGCATTTTTTTCCAATGAGAGAAGCGCATTTATTTTCTTATGATCGTCATCATGCGATGCTATTGCATCAAGCGATCAACACAGATGGCACAACAGCCTACCAAGTTGCTTGGCAAAGAAATTGGTGGGGGCAAGAATTAGGCCGAACTGACGGTGGCAACGCAACTTATCAAACTACTTATTTGCATGGTTTTTTGTATCAAAAATTAGGGTTAACCGTTGCAACACAAAATCAAATGCTACCATTTGATAGCGTAGCAAATACTTATTCTAATACGCCGATTAACACACCACTGCAAAATATTACCTATTATTATCTCACAAGCTTAAGGGAGACAGGCATAGTAGACGCTAATGGATCAACATTGTTAAAAATATTTGATT
The DNA here is from genome assembly GCA_964555965.1 of uncultured Coxiellaceae bacterium. Taxonomy (GTDB): domain Bacteria; phylum Pseudomonadota; class Gammaproteobacteria; order DSM-16500; family DSM-16500; genus Aquicella. The sequence goes on along the minus strand of CAZKUQ010000201.1, from coordinate 1,669 downwards.
TAGCCCGCAATATTTTGTCTATTACTGAAAAAAATCAAAATAATAATGTACTACGCAACACTAACGCTACTTTTAACGCACGCAATTGGCCGATAACCCATGTGGATGGGAATTTTAATTTACAATATTTTTATGGCAGCGTGGGTGTTGTGCGAAGACGATTGGCAACTTATCAGCCGCCTTCTTTTGCACTGATTACAATCGATGCATGGAATACATTTGATGTATGTTATCGCGCTATTATTTCTGATGGGCAAATGATAAACGGAGTGATTACGCCTGTTTATAATCAAGATTGGGGATATGTTGGATCGAGTAATGCGTTTTCGTATCAAAATGGATTACTGAGTGCGCAAAAATTATTGATTTCAGAGAATTATGAGCAAGATGCAGATTATAATCCGATGCAAATTACCTTAGGTCGTGATCAAAACGAAAGAATCACATCCATTACGGTCTTGCCATTTTTTGAACCCATACCCAATGCTAATAATATTGTGCTTAAGATCGATTCTGGTTCATCTGTAGTTTATTGGAATTACATCGAAGGGCAAGATAAAACCAATACAACGGTCATTGCTATTGGTGATAATCAAGTTATTAAATCTTACAATATTTCTATTCAAGATTCCGGTCAAGCGCAATGTTCCGCATTCTTCAATGGTTCGCAAGATTTTCAGAATACTGTGTATACCATCGTTGTGACAGTCAAAGTTGGCATGGTGTATCAAGGATCAGGACTCATGTTCGCGCAATTACAAGGCGTGAATTATCCACAAAGCATAATTTATACAGAAGATGGATTGTTAGCAACAACAACCATGACGACAGTTGGTAATTGGAACAGTGGATTGCCCGCACTCGTTGATCAACTAACGCGTGACTTAGATGGGAATATAACAACAGCTTATCATTTGGGTTTTGGCGGAGCAGGAGAAACTCAAGTTACCACCAACGCATCTTTTAATGTAGATGGAATCCCTTTAAATACAACGATTGTTACTGCACCTTATGATTGGGTTCGAGGTTACACAACGATCTATTCCAACATACTTAGATTTTTTGATACATCTGTTATTGCGCAAATCAACGCAACAAGAACACAAGAATCCCCTATAACAAGTGATCGCTATTATGAGCAAAACAATCAATTAAACGCTGTAACGAATATCGCTCCGCCGGACCCCAATGATCAAAACGCTTATACCGCATTTTTTAATCACAGTTTAGTAGGACCCATTTTATCTGTGATGTACGCAAGATTTACTAACTCAGGCAGTGTCATGACTCTTTTTCCTGTTATTTATTTTCCTGACACACAAGGTAATGTCATAGCGCAATACGGATTGATTGCCAATTCTAATAATCAAACCAAAACAACTTTGCAACTTTTCTCACCTATACAACCATTTAATGCTTCGGATTTGTTGTCGCAAGAACCAGGATCTAATTTACCCGATCATCGCGCTCTCTCGCCTCAATGTTACTTGCATTCAACTAAACTGCCTTATCAGCAAATCATGGATAAGATATTGTCGAGTTTAAATCCCGCATTAAGAACACCACGACCAACACCACCACCGCCACAAAAACATCGTGAAAGCTTTTTGGATGAATTAATTGAAATCGTCGTCGCCATTGTTGTGATGGTGATTACCGTTACAATTAC
>CAZKUQ010000200.1:0-2984 GCA_964555965.1 uncultured Coxiellaceae bacterium | reverse complement strand
TCCCTAGTTTTGCACCTAAATAATGTTAATTAAAATTAAAACATTTAATACATGAGACCTACGGGTCTTTTTTTGCGTCAACATGATGTAAAATAATTCTTGCGTATAATTGCGTATTGTGATATAATTTATGTGTCAAAAGCGTCCATAACGCTTAATAACTAATTTTACAAAGGATTAACGAAATGTATCTTAAAAAAACGAAGCAAAAAGACGGCAGGTTGTATCTTTCTATCGCTGATGGCTATTATGACCCTCAAAGAGGATACACTCGCACTGTAAACATTGAAAAAATTGGATATTTAGAGGATCTGATAGAGCAATACGACGATCCTATCGCCCACTTCAAAGGCGTCGTAGCACAAAAAAATGCCGAGAAAAAAGCCAGCAAACAACAACTTTGCTGTGAATACGACCCCGATGAAACCTTTGACGGCGATAACAGTAAAAATCTCGGTTATGCCGCACTCAGTTACATATACCACGAACTTGAAATTGATGCGTTTTTTAACAGTAGGCAACGCAGTATTGAAGCCGAGTACAACCTGAACTCCATAATGAGGCTTCTGGTATTTTCGCGATTGCTCTACCCTGGTTCGAAAAAGAAGGCTTTTGAGAACCGTGGCAAATTTTTTGAGCGCTTCGACTTTACTCTTGACGACCTATACCGCTCTTTGACTCGCTTCAGCAAGTTCCAAGAAGCGCTTCAGCTCTGGATTCATGAGCGTGTTACATCCTGTTATGGGCGGGACACCACCATAACATATTATGATGTAACAAACTACTATTTTGAAATAGATAAACAGGATAAAACCAGACGGAAAGGAGTTTGCAAGGAGCATAGGCCTAATCCTATAGTCCAGATGGGGCTGTTCATGGATAATTCCGGGTTGCCCGTGGCATATCAGTTGTTTCCCGGGAATAATAACGACTGCACCACTCTCATTCCTATTCTTAAACGCATTAGGCGGGAGTTTGGTGTCGGAAAAGCCGTGGTTGTTTCCGACAAAGGTCTTAACACCGGCAAGAATGCTTATTATTTGGCAAACTCAAGGGGTGGTTATGTATTCAGCCAGTCTGTACGCGGCGGCACAAAAGAACTAAAAGAATACGTCCTTAAGAAGTCGGGCTATGAACAATTTGGTGATGATTACAAAAAGAAATCCCGACAGTTTACTAGAAAGGTCGAGTTCGAGGATGAATCTGGAAAGAGCGTAAAAGCCAATATAGCGGAAAAGCAAGTGGTATTCTACAGCCGTGACTATGACAGAAGAGCAAAAGCCGACAGGGCATCCACCATAACCAAGGCAAAGGCGCTAATTGCTAATCCGGATAAGTTCAATAAATATAACTCATACGGCGCAGCCAAGTATATCAAACATATTGAATTCGACGAAAAAAACGGAGAGATTATCAAATCCAAGAGTGTAATATCATTTGATGATGAAAAGTTAGAGGAAGATGAAAAGTACGATGGATACTACGTTATAGTTACAAGTAAATGCGACGCCACAGACAAATGGATTATAGATACATATAAAGAGTTGTGGCGGATTGAAGAGACCTTTAAGGTGACAAAGAGCGACCTTGAAGCTCGTCCTGTTTATGTATCTCGTGAAGATCATATTGAATCTCATTTCCTTACGTGCTTTGTCTCTTTGATCATAATCAGGTTACTTCAGAAGAAACTTGATGGTAAATACTCTTCTGAAAAAATCCTTTCAGGATTGTCCAAAACATGTTGTTCTAATACCGATGCCAACAGATATGTGGCAAACTACAATGATGAATCTGTCGTTGAAATCGGGAAGCTTTTTGGAATTGATTTTAGGAAAAAGAATCGCACTCTCGCCGAAATAAAAAATATTATCGCCAAGACAAAAATCAAATAAAATTCACAATACTTTTGTGTAACAATAGGGCATTGTAAAAGGCTTGATATTAGCTGTTTGCAATGCCCTATTTCCATATTTTGTGTGCAGAATTCAGGAATTATGTTTTTTGTTATAATGGTAGTTGGGCTAATTATATCACTGAATGTAGCATCATTTGCATTTTATGAAGCTGAGAGTTATGTGTTAACTGGTGTTAACTGGATGTAGTCTCGAGTGTGACGTTAATGCTTCGTGTGCATGGAAAGTTGTAGGTATCGATGCTGTTGGTGATAACGTTAATTTTACTGGTATAGCGGCAGGTGGTACACTTAATATTAGATATACTACTAGTAATAATCCTGGTAAACTTAGTTTATATATTAATAATGTTCACAATCAGGATGTTAGTTTCCCAACAGCTGGCAGTTTTGCTACTAAATCAGTATCTGTAACTATTCCTGCAAATGCAGCAGTTAAATTAAAATTTGATAGCGGGGATTCTTGGGTTAATCTAGATTATATTAGTGTTAGTGCTGGAGGCGCTACAAATACACCTACAAATACACCTACACCAACACCTACATCTGCAGTTACACCAACACCTACACCAACATCAGTACCAGGAACAGGAACTTATTATAGAATGCAGAATCGCTGGAACGGATCAGAATGTTTATATGATGGTGGCTCAGGTAAAGTTCTTTATGGGAATGGCTCAGGTGATCAATATCTATGGTCTATAGAATATCATGAGGGTTATACCCGCTTTAAAAATAAGTCTACCGGGAAATATATGAACATAGGTAATCTTTTAGGTTATGTCGAGGCAACTACGATTGAGTCTGGTTGGTGGAGTGCGGACTGGTATCAGGAAGCTCATACTGGTTATACTAGGTACGCAAATCGTTGGCAGACCAGCCAATACATTAATGTTGAAAATCAGTTAGGATGGGCACAGTATAGCACAATTAGTCCTGATTGGGAAAGTTGTGATTGGGCACTAGTGCTTCCAGCTGGTAGTACACCTACACCTACACCTGTTTGTCTTAATGCGTCAGATATTTGGAATAACAATGCTCATCTTGAATTGTTTAGTACTGTTTCAATGGA
>CAZKUQ010000199.1:0-3018 GCA_964555965.1 uncultured Coxiellaceae bacterium | reverse complement strand
TTTTTTGCAGGGCGCGGCAATCCAGAAGGTTGCATGGATTGCTTCAACCCGTAAAAAACACGGGTTTCGCAATGACAGAGACCGATGGATAGTTGTAGCGCATCTTTATGTCATTCGTTTTTTTCAGTATCGCTTTTTTTATAAATATCCTCGCCTGCTAATTTTTGTGCGCTATGATGTTCGCCAGTATGAGGTTTTTTTCTGTGTTGATGATGTTTAGAGTATCGTTTGTGACGTCGATGTTTAGCTGGATGTCTCGTTGACTTCCTCTCGGTGCTTTCATTGGTAACTGCTGTAGTTGAAGAAGGTTGTTGTTCTGGTTTGGGTGCAGTAGGTTCAGGCGTAGCCGCAGCAGGTGGTGACGTCGGGACCGATACAGTTGGAATTTCAACATGTGATATAGGAGGGGCAGAGCTCTCCATCATGGGCTGCTGATGAGTGACCTTATCCCCATCTTGTTGGGGTTGTTCGGAAGGGTCTTGAGGTGAGCGATGCTGTTCTTCTGTTGGTTTCGAGTGCTTTTGATAATTAGTATCTTGGCGGTGATGTTTTCTGTGTCCACGACCTTTGTGATGATGCCGCGGTGGTTGTTTCCCCCTAGGATGCATCCCGCTGCTGCGAGGTCGGCTATATTCACTTTTTACAACGTGTTTTTTTTCTGCTGCAATAGCAACAGGTTCTTTGTTGAGAAGATAACCTACTAAACGTTTTAATAATCCTTGACCAGTTGATGTTTTGCTTGGAGGTGGTGGAGTGGGAGTTGGTTGTTCAATTATCATGCTTTTGATAGCGGGTTCTTGATGTGTACGTGCTATTGTTTGGCTAGTTGCTACTAACTCCATATCGGGTTTAATTGCTAATTTATAACTTGTTATTTTTTCGTCTTTTTCAGAGAGATCAGACAAACGAATACGCTCAACTTCGTATTGAGGTGTCATAAAGTGTGGATTGGGTACAATGATAACATCTACTTTCTGACGTTGCTCAATGCCCATAATAGCTTGACGTTTTTCGTTCAATAAAAATGTGGCTATTTCAATGGGTAAGATAGCGCGTACTTGCGCGGTATTTTCTTTTAATGCATGTTCTTCAATGATGCGAATGATTGATAGTGCTAATGATTCAATTCCACGAATTGTTCCTTGGCCTAAGCAGCGTGGACAGCTAATTTGACTCGATTCGCCCAATGAAGGTCGTAAACGTTGGCGAGACATTTCAAGCAAGCCAAAGCGAGAAATGCGTCCAACTTGTACTCGCGCTCTATCCATAGATAATGCATTTTTTAAACGATCTTCTACTTCACGCTGGTTACGTGAAGGAGTCATATCAATAAAATCAATAACAATTAATCCACCCAAGTCTCGCAAACGAAGTTGTCTCGCAATTTCATCTGCGGCTTCTAAATTAGTAGTAAGCGCGGTTTCTTCAATGTCTCCACCTTTGGTGGCACGGGCGGAATTAATATCAATTGAAGTAAGGGCTTCAGTATGATCAATCACAATAGATCCGCCTGATTGTAGTCGTACCTCACGTTGAAAAGCAGATTCAATCTGACTTTCAATTTGAAATCGGGTAAACAAAGGTGTGGGATCTTTGTAGAGTTTGACTCGATGAATAAAGTCTGGCCTAACGAGTTTGATGTGATTGAGTATTTCTTCGTAGACCTCAGGATGATCAATTAACACTTCATCAATATCTTTACGTAAGTAATCGCGCACTGCTCGAATAACAGTATTGCTTTCCTGATAAACTAGGAATGGAGCAGGTCTATGTGTGACTTGTTTAATGGATTCCCAATGTCTTAGCAGAATATCTAAGTCCCATTGTAATTCTTCAAAGCTTTTTCCACTCCCGGCAGTGCGTACAATGAGTCCCATTCCTTCCGGAAGATTTAATGTTGCAAGATTTTCACGTAAATCAGAGCGTTCCTCACCGTCTATGCGGCGTGAAATACCACCTGCTTTAGGATTATTTGGCATGAGAACAAGATAAGAACCAGGCAGAGAAATAAAAGTGGTCAGTGCGGCTCCTTTGTTGCCGCGTTCTTCTTTGTCGATTTGTACAATCAACTCTTGATCTTCTTCTAGCACCTCAGTGATTGTAGGACGTTTGCCAGTGTCAACATAGCTGGATTTAAAACAGGAGCGGGCAACTTCTTTTAATGGAAGAAACCCATGCCTTTCTTCAGCATAATCAACAAAAGCGGCTTCAAGACTGGGTTCAATGCGAGTGACACGTCCTTTGTAAATGTTGGATTGTTTTTGTTCGCGGGCAGATGACTCAATGATAAGATCATAGAGATGTTGTCCACTTGCTAGCGCGATTCGCAACTCTTCATTTTTGTGAGTTGCATTAATTAGCATTCTTTTCATAGCTACCTTTTTATCGGGGCGTTCCGTCACCAGGCGTTATTGATTTAAGGCTGTGCTATAAAAATCAGCAAGAGGATTATCGAGCTATTTAGTACTAGGCGAATACAATATTGGTTTGCTTTACACGTATCAGGTCAGATTAAGCATGAATTTTTTATTTTCATTTCTGCCTATCTCAACCTCATATATCAATCATATATGTTACATTATAAATCGGCTCATTCGCCTTACTTGATAACTGTTTTTATAATACAGTTATTACCTAATTTTTGCTCTACTTATCCGATACAGCCACATAATTGCTGGAGTGCTGGAGCGCGAGTTAATATTTAATCAACAATTCCTGATTACAACAGGAATAGGTAATTTTTTTTAAGTTAGTATTCGTGGCTTTACAATGGGTTAAGCCAAGCATTTTGGTTGGCGGGGTAATTCGTTTTGATATCTTTATATATCCCATCCATCCATTATTCACGAAATTCTTAGCCGTGAGTTGCTGCTTAACGATTGTATCTACTGTATCTACGCGAAGCATACGAACAGCATAACTAAAATAAACAACAAATATACCAGTATTTTGTATCTATATCAATTATCCTAAATTCGGCAGTTGCAACCTGCTGCGAAGGTCTACTGCACTGAATCT
>CAZKUQ010000198.1:0-3022 GCA_964555965.1 uncultured Coxiellaceae bacterium | reverse complement strand
TTGATTAGATGATGTTATAGATTTGTGCGATAAAATCTTGGATGCCAGCTTTCGCAGGGATGACAAGCTAAATTATTCCGGACACTAGTGAGCTTCGCTGGCATGACAAGCTTGTGTTTAGCTGAGATGACAAGTTTGTCATTAAATTTTTAGAGCGGTTTATCAAAATACAATTTTAAGTTGAAGGAGTTATCATCATGGCAATTCGCATTGCAATTAACGGCTACGGCCGTATCGGTCGCAATATTTTACGCGCTCATTACGAAAAAAAATTACATCCAGAAATTCAAATCGTCGGTATTAATGATTTGGGTGATGTGAATACGAATGCTCATCTCACTCGTTATGACACTACACATGGTAAATTCCCAGGTGAAGTATCAGTTTCTGGTAGTGACCTCATTGTAAATGGCGATAAAATTCGGGTTGTTGCTGAGCGTGATCCGAAAAAATTACCGTGGAAAGAATTGAATGTTGATATTGTGTTTGAATGCACTGGCTTATTCACTACAAAAGAAAAAGCAGCGCAACATTTAGAAGCGGGCGCGAAAAAAGTGATTATTTCAGCTCCTGCAACTGGAGTTGATGCAACTGTTGTGTATGGTGTTAACCACGATGTATTAAAAGCAAGTGACACGGTTATTTCGAATGCTTCATGCACGACAAATTGTTTGGCAAGTGTCGTTAAACCATTACACGAAGCAATTGGTGTGATCAGTGGTTTAATGAACACTGTACATGCTTATACGAACGATCAAAGCTTATTAGATGTTTATCACAGTGATTTGCGTCGCGCACGAGCGGCAACACAATCGATTATTCCAACTAAAACAGGGGCTGCTGCTGCAGTTGGTTTGGTGTTGCCAGAATTAAATGGCAAGTTAGATGGTTTTGCTGTGCGCGTGCCAACGATCAATGTTTCAGTGGTTGATTTAACATTCGAAGCAAAACGGAACACAACCGTTGAAGAAGTGAATGACGTCGTACGCAAAGCAGCAAATGGTCCAATGAAAGGAATATTAGCGTTTAACGAAGAACAATTAGTTTCTGTCGACTTCAATCACAATTCAGCTTCAGCGATTTTTGATACGGTGGGTACGAAAGTGATTGGTAATCTCGTGAAAATCCTCGCGTGGTATGACAATGAATGGGGCTTCTCTAATCGTATGTTAGATGTCGCTGCCGCGTGGATGAAGAAGAGCTAATTGTGTCATCCCCACGAAAGTGGGGATCTATGCGAGGATTCCTGCTGTCTCGGGAATGACATATTAAATAACCGGAGAAAAATATGCCTGTAGTAATGACGGATGTAATGGAAATCATTCATCGATACATGCCGAAGGGATTTGCACCAAAAATAGGAATGGTATTGGGTTCAGGATTGTCATCTATCGCAGAGCAAATGACACATGCGGTAACGATTCCTTATCAAGCAATCCCAGGGCTGCATACAGGTAATGTCGTTGGACACGCTTCATTGTTAGTGATGGGCTATTTGAATGATGTCCCAGTTGTTTGCTTGCGCGGACGCTTGCATTTATACGAAGGTGTTCCTTATGAATCGGTGCGCATTTTAGTGCGCATCGTAAAACAACTTGGTTGTAGTGTATTTATCGTGACAGGAGCAGTTGGCTCTATGTTACCCGAGGCAGGGCCAGGCGAAGTGTTAATGGTGACAGATCACATTAATTTTCAACCTGGCAATCCATTAGTCGGCCCGAATGATGAAAGCTTTGGGCCGCGATTTGTCGGGATGGAAGATGCTTATGACACAGGATTGCGCGAAGTAATGTTAAATATCGCCAATCGACTGAACATAAAATTGCATCAAGGGGTTTATATCGCTACTCATGGTCCCATGTTTGAAACACCAGCGGAGATTCGTGCATTTAAACAATGGGGCGCAGATGTGGTTGGCATGTCAGTTGTACCAGAAGTGATTATCGCAAGACATTGCGGCATGCGTGTTGCTTGTGTTACCGCTATCACAAATGCAGCAGCAGGCATGAGCGAAGAAAAAATTTCACACGAAGGAACATTGCACTTCGGTGAAATGAGCGCAAGAAAATTAACAAAACTGATACCAGAATTTATTAAGGAAATTGTTACGAATGGAATGGTCTGATGCAGTCAAGGAATATGTTAATAAATTAAATTCAATTCAAATCAATCAAGCATTATTAACGCGATTATATAGTTTGATTGATCTTACCAGCTTAAATGACAGCGATACGGAATCAAGTATGGCTGTTTTCAGTGAAAAAGCCATCTCATCGCTTGCTCATGTTGCTGCTGTTTGTGTTTATCCTATTTTTGTACGACAAATGTCAGCACAATTTTCAGGAACAACCGTTAAAGTGGCGACTGTCGCAAATTTTCCTGAAGGAATGACGCCGCTTGAAAACGTGCTCATAGAAATTGGCCGGGCATTACAAGATGGGGCACAAGAAATTGATGTCGTTTTCCCTCACTCACGTTACTTGGCAGGCGAACGACAATACGCGCAAAAATTTGTAACAACTTGTAAAGCGGCTTGCGGCGAACAAGTATTGTTAAAGGTGATATTAGAAACAGGCGCGTTGAAAGATACCGCTATTATTGCTGATGCAGCTTATGATGTATTAACAGCAGGCGCCGATTTTGTAAAAACATCAACAGGGAAAATATCAGAAGGCGCAACACTTGAAGTAGCAGCAACATTGTTATTAGTCATTAAGCATTTGTCACAACAAATAAAACGTCCTATCGGAATAAAAATTTCTGGCGGTATTCGTGACATTCATCAAGCGGCGCAATATGTTGAACTGGCTGATCAAGTGATGGGACGAGATTGGGTAACGAATGCAACATTTCGCATTGGCACAAGCAAATTGGTGGATGAGATGATGGAATCATCTTTGCAGAAATAATTGCTAACGCGAATTCTGGTTAAGCAATTAAGCAAGACTGTTGTCATGCCAGCTAAAATTTACCCCGTTATGCTTTAAAACGGGGCTGGCATGACAGGCTTCTTAACCGAGAT
>CAZKUQ010000197.1:0-3042 GCA_964555965.1 uncultured Coxiellaceae bacterium | reverse complement strand
GATTATATCTCTTAATTTGTGGTTTTTAGTGGTCTAGTTTTTGGGGGCCATTATATAGCGCTGTACAATCACCTGTGGCATGCCGGCGTTGATCATTCTGGTTCCGACTGTGTGTCGAAATTGATGAGGATGAAAATGCCATTGTTTACCGTTGTCATCCTTGATGGGATGTTTTTCTGAAAGCTTTGTCAGAACTAGTTGCGCATAACGCGCAGTGAGATGCGGATTTCTTGATGAGCTTTTTGATGGAAATAGATAAATCATAGGATTTTCATTTTCTTTTTCCATTAAAAAATTTTGTTGCGCTCTAATCAATTTGACACAGGCATCTGAAACGGGAATTAAATAAGTTTTCTTTGTTTTTTTGTCATTTACGCGCAAAAAAACATCTTTGTCTCCATCGAGTTCCAGGCAATCAAAGGGGAGGGTGCATATTTCACTGACACGCCGACCGGTTTCTAATAACAAATTAATTAAACGCTGCATGTGCACTGGTAAATGATGCAGATTTTGCTGCAATTGAATTAATACAGTCTCTGGAATATAACGCGGGATATTTTGAGATTGCTTTGGAAAATCACTTGAATAAATCAATGCGTCTTGAGGCCATGGCAACCATTTTTCTTGCGCGACCATTTGATGGAATGTGCGCAAATGAATGAGTGTTAGTCCTCTGGTGCTTGCTCCTAACTTTGAATATGCCATATATTCAATAAATTCGACAATTATTTTTCGATTAATTTTTTCTGGTGTTATTCCTTCGTGATGCAGTGTTAAAAATTTTCCAAAATGAACTAGTTTGGTCAGATAGCTTCGACAAGTCGCTAAACTTTTTTGTGTGGATTGAAAACGCAGGAATTTTTTCGTTGCTTGTTTTAGCCAATATGGCTCTATTTTTGCAAAAGTAAAGCGATAAGTAGAATACAAATAATCTGGTATTAAGCCTAAATCTTCAACATCCCAAATATCTTTTTCGAGCAAAGTTTCTCTGTTTTTTATTTTTTCCAAAGCTTGATTTGTACTTGCCATTATTTATTTTCCTTGTTTAATTGATATTTTTGAAATGCGCGCTTTACATCCTCCAGATCAAGATGCGCATATGTATTTAAAGTGGTTTGTACGCTAACGTGTCCTAAACGTTTTTGAACCAGCGATGAATCCCATCCACTGCGGATTAATTCTGTTGCATGACTATGGCGTAGCGTATGTGGAGTAATATGAAATCCAAGTTTTTTCGATAAGCTAATAAACAGTTTTATTACGGTGTTATATTCAAGTGGTAGGGTGGTTTTGTGATTAATAAATACATATTCGCTATCAATATTTTTGCAATTATTTAGAATATAATCGCTATAGAGTCCCATTAAATTTGCTGTGACATGAATAACGTTGGGTCGAATAGATTTGTTTCGTGCGTTATTAACGTTGTTTTTGCGAAATATCACGTAAATTTCATTATCCCAACTTTTTATATCCTCGTGCCTTAAAGCCAATGCTTGGCCAATTCTTAAACCTGTTTCCGCAAGTAATGACACCAAAAAGCGATCGCGAAGATTGGTACAGGAATCAATTAATTTTGAAATTTGCTGAGCATTAAGCGTAGTTGGTATTTTTTTTGGTACTTTCAGAGATATAATTCTTTTTTGTACGGGTTTATTTTTGTGAATATGATAAAGCAGCGATTTATACTTATTTGCAGGCAAATAACAAGATTCAGTTAACCGCATTGACGTATTGCCGATTTGATTATGATATCGATAGAAACTTGATAACGAAGCTAAAATCGTATTTACAGTTTGCTCAGTCCTTCTGGCGTTATAATTTGTTTTTAACAAAATTACATTTGTATGATTGCTTCTGAGCCAATATACAAAATTAGCAAGTTCGTCGATGGTGACGGCATGCCAATTTTTGTCTTTATTGCTAAGCGTTAAATATTCCCAAAATAATTTTAAATGATTGGCATAACATTGGATGGTGTTTGGAGATTTTTCTGTGTGGTCTAAATATCGAATAAATGATTCAATTGGTTTTATTGGTAGATGGTTTTCATCAAGAACTAGCCATGAATAATAGCCAGATACTACTTGAATGCGTTGAACTTTCATAAGCGTTCTCAGTGTAAATATAATCCGGGCGGATCATATCACGATGAGAACGTTAAGAACGGTTAGTCAGGTACCTGCAGATAATGAAGTAACTCGGAATAAAATATGAATTTAGTCATTCGTGATGCAACTGAAAATGATCATAAGCTTTTCAATTGACATTTGTGGACACGCGCGAAGCGAGGTATTCCGAGTATGTTGCCAGTGAAAGCTACCGTGCTGATATTCGACAAATTTACAATTGTCGAAATTCGAAAGAGTTAATTGCGCTGTATTATAATCGTTAATATTCTTCCTTATAGCTATTTAATGGCTATAATACAGGGTAATTATGAATCAAGTCTGTTATTACCAGTATTTACCGGAAGATTCTGGTTCACCCAATAAATTGACGGAACGATTTTTGTCGGTTGCTGAAAATAGGCAATTATTTTTTTAGAAGGTCGAGAATGATTGATCAACCATTCTCGAACAGCAATCACACTATACTATTGCGTTAGCAAGTGATGATGGAGCATTCGCCTGCTGACCATCATACGTTGTGCCAAATAAATGTGATGATCCCAGGCGATTTGTTATAAGCGGTGTTTGCAAACCATCCCTATCTTTTTTTCGAGCATCATAATAAGTGGCAGCGATGGTCAGTAACCTTGCTAATGCAGCCAGAATAATGATAATGCCTAATCCCATGAGCATATCGCCAAAGGATGTCGTTGTATCGCAATTACCAGAAAAATCTTGCGTGCCATTTGCATTTTTTGTCACATTTTCAGCGATAAAACGATATAACTTTGCATAGTTCTCTGTTGAGCAAAACTGTTGAAGTATATTACACGCGGCGGACAAGCGCGATTTATTATAATTGGGCAGGTTATTCCAAAATGCATTATTCGCCCAGTTGCTTGTGCTGCAAGACGGAATGGGACCAGCACCC
>CAZKUQ010000196.1:0-3083 GCA_964555965.1 uncultured Coxiellaceae bacterium | reverse complement strand
GTAATTGTTGGCCAAAAAGAAAACAGTAAAACAAAAAAATGCAGCCATTTTCTATGGAACCACATATTGCGTATGATCCGATAAATAATTATAATTTTCAAATATCATTTTTAATTTTAAAGTAGGTTGATATTTTGCATTTATACCCGCCTCGACTCGCAAGACGATTGCTCGTCGATGCGAGGCGGGCAAAATGCATTATACAAAATACTTTATCCAACAAAATCATGAATCCTATTCAAACATGGGGAGGAGCAATCTCTAATTCACTCTTGAATCTGTGGGAGAGATTTGTAAATTTTATGCCGACTTTAGTGGGCGCAATTTTGATTTTTTTGTTAGGGATGGTGGTGGCTTCTGTGCTTGGAAAGGTGGTTGAAAGGATAGTGAGGGCGATTCGTATTGATGGAGCAATCGAAAGGCTGACAATCAGTGAAAAACTTAGAGAACATGGGATTGAAATGACTCTATCAAGTTTTGCAGGAAAAATTGTGCAGTGGTTTCTGGTTCTCGTTTTTTTGATGGCTGCTACTGATGTTCTCGGACTGGAGCAAGTTACGAGTTTCCTAAACAGTGTGATCATGTATCTGCCGAACGTGGTGGTGGCCACTATCGTCTTGACGATTGCATTTCTTTTGAGCAGTCTTGTGTACGCTATCGTGCGTTCCAGCACGAAGGCTGCTGGCGTGATGAGCGCAACGCTGTTGGCAACTCTGATCAAATGGTCAATCATGATTTTCGGACTTTTGGCAGCGCTTCTTCAACTTGGAATTGCAACATCATTGGTCAATACTCTTTTTATCGGTTTGGTGGCGGCTCTTTCTTTGGCTGCGGGGTTAGCTTTTGGTCTGGGTGGTCGCGATGAGGCAGCAATGATTCTCAAGAAAATCAGGGAAGAAATTACGGATCGAAAATAGTGCAATAATATTTATATAAAGAATGAGCACCAGGGAAAAAGGATTTACACTTATCGAGCTTTTGATTGTTATTGCAATTATTGGTATTTTGGCGAGCACAATTCTGATTAATGTCGGTGGTGCGAGGATAAAAGCAAGAGATGCAAAAAGAAAAATGCAGCTCATTTCCATTAGAAGCGCATTGGAGGTATATTACGCTTCACATGGCAGATATCCTCAAGCAGGTGGCTGCGCAATTGTCAATTGTTATGTTTATAGTTCGGGTGGCGCAAATTGGATTCCAGCGCTTGCCGCCGAGGTTGGGAGTTTGCCAGTGGATCCAATTAATAATTTAGATGGTCCATGGGTTGATGGTCATTATACATTTGCTTATGGAAATGTTGCGACAGATGGTCAAAGATATGATCTTACCGCTCAATTGGAAAGTCCTTCTGATCCAGACCGTTGTGCGGTAAAAAATTATAAATTCAACCCCCACGGCACTGATGTTGGTTGGTGCGACGGCAGTCCGTATACTTATTCCGATCAAATATTCGAAGTATCACGTTAAACGTAATTTGAAACTCCTTTAGATCCGGATAGATGCTTAGTGAGGCATTGCAAATTTGATCCATGGGTGTAGGCGATGACATTGACTGGTGTGGCTCGGGTCAAATCTGTGAGGTTTCTCGATGATAATTTTTTAGTGATTAGATTTTTTACAAAACATCTCCCTTGATCAGGAGATGTTTTGTAATATTGATAACTGATTATTGTAGATATTTATAAATACTTATAATTTTCATAAAAATATGAACCAGATTCAAAACCAAGGACAAGCCGTTGTAAATGCATTCGGAGATTTGCTTTCTCGATTTTTTTCATTCTTGCCGGCATTGATAGGGGCAATAATCATCATTGTTGTCGGACTTATTATTGCAGCCATTGTCGCTAAGCTCGTTGAAAAGCTGATAAGGGCATTGCGCATTGATAATGTGATTGCAACAGTCCAGCATGAGATCCAGGGTCGCCCAGGACATGAGGTTAAGGCCTCGGTGATCTTACGGGAAGTTGTTAGATGGTTTTTGATCTTTGTTTTTTTGATTGCAGCATCGGAGACACTTGGACTCATGCAACTGTCAGCTTTTTTGAATAATATAATAATGTATATTCCGAACATTGTTGTCGCAGTTATTATTATGACCGTGGCTCTCATGTTGGCCAGATACGTTTCGCAGTTAGTGATGGACAGTCAAGCTATCGCGGATAGCAAGTTTCAATCGCATGTAGTTTCCTCGCTGGCCAAATGGGCGATAGTTATCTTTGGAACTCTGGCGGCGCTTATTCAGCTTGGAATCGCACCTGCGCTTATTAATTCGCTGGCGATCGGAATTATTGGTGCAGTTTCACTGGCGATAGGTCTGGCATTTGGGCTTGGCGGACAAGAGGAAGCCTCTCGAATGCTGAAAAATTTCAGTGAAAAAATGCGTAAATAATATAAGTTGAATGTTTATTGTGGATAGTTGGGATCAGAGGGTTTAAAAATGGGGAATTTGGGCCACTTTAAAATGAGAATTTTCGCTCTATATTTGCTTTATCTGAAGCAAATTTTTGCGTTTTGAAAAATAACATAAAAATACTGCTACTAAAAGCTTGACACATATTTTGTTTCTGTTATCATGGATTTACGTCCAAAAAAAATGTTCTAAGAAAAAAACATCTTGAGCAAAAAAATGAGACAAAAATTTAGTGGGTGAGTTCGGGAGCTCTTTTATGTGTGCCTCGAAATTCACTAGGAAAGTGAGTTTTTTTTATCTTCAAATAGTGCTGAAAACATTTGTCAGAATTAGGCTAAGAAGCTGAAAAGCTAATGCCTAAGAAGCTGTCCAAGATTTTCCGCATTATTAGTAGCTTTACAATTTTGGTCTATTGTGAATACGTGTGGTATGTAGTGATTAGCGGAATTGCATACTGGGCGCAGCCATCACAATTAGTCAATAAGTAGGTCGTGCATATAGCGCATGCTGTGCTATATCACATCAAAAACGATTTCAAAGAGTTTGAAATGTTTGTTCAAAAGGTAGTTATCAATTTCTCATTTTCGAATGAGTAAAGTAGGAGTGGTCCTATATTAAGTGATTGTTAACTGCTAACCGTTAAATAAAGAAAGGTTACTTAACGTATATG
>CAZKUQ010000195.1:0-3092 GCA_964555965.1 uncultured Coxiellaceae bacterium | reverse complement strand
ATTATGGTATAGGCGTAAATGTGCATTATATTCCGGTATATCTTCAGCCTTATTATCAGCGGTTTGGTTTTAGTAAAGGTTATTGTAAAGAAGCTGAGAAATATTATTCCGAAGCAATTAGCCTGCCTATGTTTCCAGATTTGTCTGAGGGTAAGCAGATAAAAGTTGTAGAGGCTATTAAAGAGGTGCTTAATTAATGAACATTGCTATTATTCCTGCTCGAGGTGGTAGTAAGCGTATTCCTCGCAAGAATATAAAATTGTTCTATGGTAAACCAATGATTGCATGGTCAATTGAAGCAGCTTTAAAAACCAAAATTTTTGACCATATTATTGTATCTACGGACGATATCGAGATTGCTCAAGTGGTAAAAGAATGTGGAGCAGAAGTGCCATTTATGAGGCCTAAAGAGTTATCTGATGATTATACTGGCACAACAGAAGTAATTGCTCATGCTGCTAAATGGGCTAAGGATCAAGGTTGGAATGTTAACGCTGTTTGTTGTATTTATGCAACTGCCCCTTTTGTTATGGCTACTGATATTGTAACAGGGTTAACTGCGCTGAATGATGGTATTTGGGATTACGTATTCTCTGTTACTGATTTTGCCGCGCCCATTTTTAGATCATTTAAAAAAACTAAAGAAGGTAGTGTAGAGATGTTTTTCCCTGAGCATTTCACAACTCGTTCTCAGGATCTTCCTGAAGCATTTCATGATGCCGGGCAGTTTTATTGGGGTAAACCAGGATCATGGTTAGAAAGAAAAAAAATATTTGATCGCCATTCGAAACCCATATTTATTCCTAGATGGCGAGTTCAGGATATTGATACTCAAGAAGATTGGGATAGGGCGCAAATATTAGCTCCAACCATTTTGAATAGTGAGCGGGGTTTTTAGTTTGAATATTGCTATTAGAGTAGATGCTTCTCTTGAAATTGGTATTGGGCATCTTATGCGTTGTCTTACTCTGGCAGATACCTTCCGTAAATTCGGAGCTTATACTAAATTTGTTTGTCGACATATACCGACGCAATTATATGGGTTGCTGATTAAAAGCGGACATGATGTTTCATTGTTGGTTAGGGAAGATACGAGTGTTCTAGAATCAGAATTAGAACATGCCAAATGGTTAGGTGTTAATCAAGAATTCGATGCTATTGAAACATTAGAGGCTTTAGCCGATTCAAATTGGGATTGGATTATTGTGGATCACTATGCTTTGGATTATAGCTGGGAGGATATTGTAAAAAAAAGTGTTACTAAGATGCTGGTTATTGACGATTTATCCAATAAGCAGCATACGTGCGATATTTTTCTAAATCAAAATATTGTAGATAATGCTGAATCATTATATGCCAACAAATTACCAAGAAATGCAATAAAATTAATTGGGCCGCAATATGCATTGTTAAGAGAAGAATTTTTTGTAGCACGTTCTAAAGCAACTTTTAGAAGGGGCCCTATAAAGAATGTGCTGGTATCTTTTGGTGGTGCTGATGCGAATAATGTTACTAGTAAAGTATTGGAAGCGCTTGTGTCAAGTAAAGGGTTGCAATTGAATGTAGATGTTGTTATAGGAACAGAGCATCCTTATCTTAATCCCATACAAAATATTTGCAAGACAGCTGGATACAATTGCCGTATTCAAATCAATAAAATGGCCGAGCTAATGTTAGCAGCAGATCTTGCAATAGGAGCAGCGGGATCGACTAGCTGGGAAAGATGTTATTTGGCTTTACCTTCTATAATTATATCGATTGCTGATAATCAAATCCCAATAGCACAAGCACTAGATAAAATAGGAGCTTCTCTATATCTTGGGACTGAATTAACTGTTACTGCCGCGCTTATTTCAAAAACTTTATATGAACTTTATAATGACCATGAGCGCCTTTTTGAAATATCTAAAAAGGCATATACTATCGTTGATGGCAAGGGTAAGTATCAAGTGTTTAACAGCATGTGTGCTTAATTTTTATAAGAAAAAATGAAGGGTATAGATCAATCAAGACTTGAGTTTTGGAATTCACGAGCTAGCCTGGGGTTGGCAGCTGGCAGTAATGATATTATTGCGAAGGAACTAGAGATTATAAATATTTCGAAATTACTAGAAGGATGTAAATATGTTTTAGATGCTGGTTGTGGAAATGGAATTACGGCTTTAACTATATGTAAAAATATGAAGGATTTAAGTATCTGTGCTTTCGATTATTCGGAAGCTATGGTAATGGAGGCAAGGAAGCTAAGCCAAAGTTCCGGATATACTGAGAGACTAGTTTTTAAAATTGGTGAATTAACTAATCCTCCTTTTGAAACGAATTATTTTGATGCTGTATATACAGAAAGATCTTTGATTAATCTTAGTAGTATTAATGAGCAAAAAATTGCTATTGCTGCGCTGTTGGCTAAACTGAAGAGAGGTGGTAAATTGATCCTTGTTGAATCATTTAAGGATGGACTAGAAGAAATAAATACATTTAGAAATTCCATAGGATTAAATAGAATCGAGCCCCCCTGGCATAATTGTTACTTAAACCTTAAAGATCTGGATACTCTCATACCAAAAGATGGCAAAATTGAAAGCATATTGAAATTTTCTTCTACTTATTATTTTTTAAGTCGTGTAATTAATGCTTGGTTTTCACAATTAAAAATGGTAGAGCCATCATATGACGCACCTATAAATAAACTTGCTTTCCAGCTGCCAAGTATTGAAATTTGCGCTCAAGTTCAAATAGTTGTAATTAGGAAAAATTAAACAATTACGATGCCAAAAAAATATTGCCATGTCGTTCTATTAACAAAATGGTTTAATGATAAATCATTTATTGTTTGAACACTTACAGATTGCGAATCGGCTCTTGTAAATTCTAAACTGGAGTTTAACTTGGGAATCTCGATTCGTGTTCATTGCAAGCTATAAAAGCATTAACGCAAGAGTGGGGCGCTACTTGGCCGTAAGATTGTTTAATAAATAATGAGAGAAGTATATGAAAATAGCTGAAAGAAAAATAGGCTTAAAAGAACCCCCATTTGTTATTGCAGAAATGTCAGGTAATCATAATCAATCTCTTGAGCGAGCGTTAACAAT
>CAZKUQ010000194.1:0-3148 GCA_964555965.1 uncultured Coxiellaceae bacterium | reverse complement strand
GGTTTAGTAAAAAGTTTGTGGAAACATGCAGTTCCCTGGGTGAGATATGGCTCGATCGTACGATAATAGAACATTAAAGATACTTTGGGGTCGATCCGCAGGTCGGTGTGCCATGCCTGACTGTCGCGTTGAATTAATTATCGATGATAACGAAGATGACCAAGTGTACTCGTTGGTGGGTGAGCATGCGCACATGACAGGCTCAAGTATTGATGGTCCACGAGGTAAAGAAGAGCGTGAGGAGTCAGTTATCGATAGTTATGAAAATTTGCTCTTCTAGGGAACTTCCAATGTTAATGTCTGGATAGGGGTTAATTCAAATCCTAACATATGAGCTCTTTTTTGCATATTTTTCACAATTCGCTCTTTATATTGTTGATCATAATAGTCTTGTCCAGCATCAACGTAATCTTGCCCATGCTTCATCATGGAATAGATAAGACGAGCAATTTTATAAGCTGTGGCAGTAATAGCCTTTGGCGCACCTACTTTTGATTTTAATCGCCGGAGAAAGGCACCTAATGCAGAGTTACTTCGATGCAACGTACTGGCAGCAATACGAAGCATGGTTGCAGCACGATTAGCTGAAGGTTTTGTTCTGCTCCCCAGTTTTTTACCGCCCGATATTTTTGTTCCAGGTGATAATCCTAGCCATGAGCCAAAATGCTTAGCAGTTGGCCATTTGCTCATATCAACGCCAATTTCTGAAATAATTCTCAAAACGGAATGCGTGCTTAATCCATCAATGTGCGTTAAATCAACACCGGTCATTTGTTTTAAATGGTTTTCAGCATTAAAGTGTAATTCATTTTTTCTGCGTTTCTTTTTATTGCCAGTCGCTCTAGGAGGATTTTGTCCATCAGAATAGTATTGGTCTAGTAATTTCTCAACAGCAAGGTCACATTCAATAATTTTAGCTTGATAAGCATCAAATAATTCTAACGATTGTTGCAAAGCAAACAGATGCTCATCACGATAATTGCCGTTTAATGACTTGGCGATAACCTCTTCACTTTTCTTACATCGCCCATCTCGAAAAGAGGCCAGTTTTTCGGAAGAGCGTTCTCCAGCGATAATTTCCCGAATAATTTTCAAACCAGTCACGCCCATAATATCATCGACAACATTAGCTAATTGCACATTCATTAATGCTAAGGCCTTTTGTATGTGTTGGATATGATTTGAAGCATATTGAATCAATGATTCTCGTTGCCTCATATAGGCGCGTAGTTGACAAATATTGTGCTCAGGACGAAACGATGCGCGAAGTAGTCCATAAGAGTGTAACTGCTGAATCCATTGGCAATCAATAACATCAGATTTACGCCCAGGAACATTTTTTATATGCCTGGCATTAACTAAAATGACCTCAAATCCACGCGCTTCCAGTATTTCATAAATCGGGATCCAATAGACTCCTGTTGATTCCATGGCAACTGTTTTGATGTTACAAGCTAATAACCAGTCAGCAAGTTTATAAAGATCGGAAGTAAAATTATCAAATTTTCGAACTGGTTTATCATCTCTATCGCTAGGAACGGCTACAAAATGAAATGCTCCACCGATATCAATGCCAGCAGCATCTTTGTGAAAAGAAACAGACATCACCAGATCTTTTTGTTTATTGTTTTTCATGTGTCATTGCCTCATAATTGCTCGTTAGTAGAGCCACTAACAGCAGAAGTTGACAAAAAAAGCACTCTTCTAGACGGGATAGCTTTTAGCTTCACCAATATTGTCATCGCAAACTCCTGTGACCAAGCTGTACAACGGGCATAAAGCACCACTGAGAAAACGGCCTTTATCGTGTTAAGTGGCTCTGCTGATTATTATCTCTTGTTGATGCAATTATTTGCAATGATAGTAAAGTTCCTTACCATTGTTTTTTGCGAAGCGGATTAATTAAGCTGTGCACGACAAAAAATTGTAACTCGCTGATATTTTTATAAAATTCCGTATAATCCTTCTCGCCAAAGAGGGGGGTATATGGAACATATCAACGAGTTGAGAAGTAGTTTAAACGTACATTTTAAATGGAACAAGGCCAGAATGACGTGTTTTGTGCAAATGTTGCTGGCTCTTTTTACGGTACGCACCGTCAATCTAAACAAGCTCGCATGCGTCATCTCAGGCGGCACCACTGAACAGTCATCAAGGTATAGAAGATTACAGCGGTTTTTTGCTGGTTTTAAAATTGATTTTGACTTGGTGGCTGGCTTTATTTTTCGTTTGTTTTTCGTGTCTGGAGGGAAATGGTGCTTAACAATGGATAGAACGAACTGGAAATGGGGGCAATCCAATATCAATATTCTGACACTGGGTATTGCCTATAAGGGAACAGCCATACCGATCTATTGGGAGTTGCTGAATAAACGCGGTAATTCTGATACGCCAGAACGAATTGCACTGATTGAAAGATTTATCAAATCATTTGGGAAAGAAAGCATTAGGGAGTTATTGTGTGACCGTGAATTTATTGGTGAGGAATGGTTTAGCTGGTTATCTAGAAACAATATTTCATTCTGCATTCGAATACGAAATAACACAGTGACAACCAATTCGCGAGGTGAAAAAGCATGGATGAATACGCTGTTTTATGGCCTAAAACCAGGGGAAAGACGTACTCTTGAAACTAAACGAAAAGTAACAGGCTGCTTTGTTTATTTATCAGGGCTGCGGCTTCAAGATGGTGACATGCTGATTGTTGCGACTGACAAATCACCGGAAGAAGCAATTGAGCGATATGCAATAAGATGGGAAATAGAAACATTGTTTGGTTGTCTCAAAGGTCGGGGTTTCCATTTTGAAGATACGCATATTAGGAACTTGGAACGCATTAAAAAATTATTTGTGTTGCTTGCTATCGCATTTGCATGGGCGCATAAAACAGGCGAATGGAGAAGTGAAGCGAATCCAATAAAAATAAAAAAACATGGGCGGAATGCGGTAAGTTTATTTCGCGTTGGGCTGGATTATGTAGCTGTCGCTATTGTAAATGCATTCACACAGCCGGTTATCATCAGAAACTGCATGAAAATATTCAGATTTCAATGTGATTCATTGCAAATGGGGATGGCAACATGAAATTTTGTCGTGTACAGCTTAATTAATCCGCTTCGCAAAAAACAATGGTAAGGAACTTTACTAT
>CAZKUQ010000193.1:0-3220 GCA_964555965.1 uncultured Coxiellaceae bacterium | reverse complement strand
TCCTTTAAAAAATCTTTTTGCATATGGCGATGCGGGCATTATCACGACACAACATCAAGATATTTATGAAAAACTTTTACGTTCACGAAATCATGGCCTTAAAAATCGTAATGATTGTGAGTTTTTTAGTTTTAATGAAAGATTAGATGAGCTTCATGCAGCTATGCTTTTAGTTCAATTGAAACACTTAGAAAAATGGACAGAGAAACGTCGTCAACTAGCGGCAAGATATAATCAACATTTAAAAAATTATGTCATTGTTCCTGAAGAAGGACCGCAGGAATATTGCGTTTATCAAACTTACATGATTCAAGCGGATAGGCGTGATGAGCTCATGAAATATTTGAATGCTGCGGGTGTGGATGCCAAAATTCATTATCCTACCCCTCTTTATTTGCAAGACGCTGCTCGATACTTGTGTTACAGTGAAAATGATTTTCCAGTGACTTTGAAAATCGCTTCTAAAATTTTAAGCTTACCCGTCTATACGTCACTTTCTTTTGATCAACAAGATCGTATCATTGAAATGATAAGGAAGTTTTATGAGAGAGGTACTTAATGAATACACAAGTAAGCCAAAGTAATTTGGAACGTTTATATTCGATTGCTTTAAAAATTCGAATGGTAGAAGAAGCAATTGCATTGCATTACCCTAAAGGTGAAATGAGAACTCCTATCCATCTCTGCACAGGTCAAGAAGCCAATCCAGCAGGAGTATGCGCAGCTTTAACAGATGAAGATATCGTGTATGCCTATTATCGATCTCATGGTTGGTATTTAGCAAAAGGTGGTGATTTAAATAAAATGGTAGCTGAATTATTTGGTAAAGCCACAGGATGTAGTAAAGGATTTGGCGGCTCTATGCACATAATTGATCTTAACAGAGGATTTGCGGGAACAACTGCTTTAGTTGCTGCAGCACAGGCTCATGCAGTAGGTGCTGCATTTACTTTTAAGTCTCGCAAACAAAATCGAGTGGCTGTTTCGAGTTTCGGCGATGGTGCAACTGAAGAAGGTATTTTTCAAGAATCGCTTATGTTTGCTGCCTTAAGGAAACTACCGGTGATTTTTATTTGCGAGAATAATGGTCTTGCTACCAATACTTGGATTAAATACCGACAACCCGAAGCGTCGATTTATAAACGTGCTGAAGGATTTGGTGTTCATTCTGTTTTAGTAGATGGGAATAATGCTGTCATGGTTTTTCAAGCTGCGCAAGAAGCGGTTAATCGCGCTAAAGCGGGTGAAGGCCCATCTTTTATTGAATGTAAAACTTATCGAATGTTAGAACATTGTGGTCCTAATAATGATATTGCGTTAGGATTTCGTACAGAAGCAGAGGTTGCTTCTTGGAAAGAAAAAGATCCTATCCAATTTTTAGAAAAGCAAGTAGGTACAGAATTATCTTCTAAATTGCGTAAACAATATCAAATTGACATTGATTCTGCACTAGATGAAGCCCGAAATGCTGCATTTCCCACACATTTATTTCCTGAGAGAGATATATGTCAATAATGAAATTTTACGAAGCTATTCAAGATGCATATCGTCAAACAATGCGAGCTTATCCGGAAGTTTATATTATTGGAGTGGGTGTGATTGATCCAAAGGCAGTATTTGGCTCACTGAATGGATTACTTGAAGAATTTGGGGAAGATAGAATTGTAGAGGGGCCACTCGCCGAACAAATGTTAACGGGTCTAGCCTTTTCTTCCGCAACACTGGGGATGAAGCCTGTTTTAATTCATCACCGTGTGGATTTTCTACCGCTTACGATGGATCAAATAGTCAATCACTGCGCAAAATGGTCGTATATGTTTGGTGGACAGCAAAATGTACCTTTAGTTATTCGTGGTATCGTAGGTAAAGGATGGGGAAATGGTCCTCAACATACACAAAGCCTTCATAGCTTAATGGCAAATGTGCCAGGGCTTAAAGTAGTTGTTCCTTCTAATCCGGCAGATGCTAAGGGATTGATGATTTCAGCTATTTTGGATAATGATCCTGTCATTTACATAGATCATCGTGCATTACATAACGAAAGCGGAGAAGTACAATCTGGTATTTATCAGGTGCCAATTGGTAAGGCTAAAATAATTCGTGAAGGTCATGATTTAACATTAGTCGCTGTAGGTCCTATGGTGAAAGAGGCATTATTAGCTGCTCAAGTTTGTTCTGAAGGTGGTTATTCCATTGAAGTAATTGATTTTCATACAATACGGCCACTGGATGATATGACAATTATAAAATCGATACAAAAAACAGGACATCTCATAATCGCTGATTCTGATTGGCCTTATTTTGGAGTTGCTGCTGCATTAATTAGTCAAGTTTCGCAAAAAGCATTTCATTTATTGAAAAAAGCACCTAAAGTAATTAGCTGGCCAGATCACCCTGTCCCAGCGAGTTATATGCTTGATAAAGATTATTATCCAACTGCAACGCAAATAATAAATGTGGTTTCAGAATTTTTCAGTAAGAATTTTACGAACAAAGTAGAAAGACAATCTACAAAAGCGCATGTCAGTGTCAATACTGGACCTTTTTAGTTGATCTAGTGCGTTTTTGTAACAGGTCGATTCTTGATTTAGTCTGCACTGGTATCTATTGCAATATACACTATCAAATAGGAGTTGATAATGTCAAATAAGGATTTAGCACTAGCTGCCCGAAGTCATGAATTTAGTGAGATCATTCATAATAGTGTTTGTACAGATGCAAGTGGAAAGGTTCAGGAACTTGAAAAAAGCATAAAGCAGTTTATTAAGCAATTAATTTATAATCACGAGCGAGGAAATTCTGTTTATCTCATTGGAAATGGAGGTAGTGCGGGAATCGTGAGTCATACTGTTACTGATTTTGTTAACGTATGTCGGCTGAGGGCTTTTAGTTTACATGATTCTTCTTTAATGACTTGTATGGCTAATGATTTTGGCTATGAAAATGCTTTTGCTCGTGTTCTAAATACGATTTTACGACCTAAAGATATTTTAATAGCGATTAGTAGCTCAGGTAAATCTGCAAATATCTGTAATGCTGCACAAACTGTTACACAAAAAAATGGCATTGTTGTGACATTCAGTGGTTTTCATGAAAACAATCCTTTGCGGAAATTAGGGCATATCAATTTTTGGTTGAATTCGAATGATTATGGACTAGTTGAAATCGGTCATCAATTTATTTTACACAATGTGGCTGATCGATTTAATTATGAATATCA
>CAZKUQ010000192.1:0-3228 GCA_964555965.1 uncultured Coxiellaceae bacterium | reverse complement strand
ATCGTGATGAGCGTTTAGAGAATTTAACAATTCCCGACGAAGGACTAAGAGTACAATGGTAATTATTTGTGTCCTTCCGGCAAATCCGTGTAACCCACAATATTTACCAAAAATCATCAATCAATTAAGTTTAATTCAGCAACACGCTTAGCAAGGTCAGCGTCTATGATTTTATATAAACAACCATAGCCAACTCGCCAACGACGGCGGTCAGCGGTTATCAGGCTCACTGTTTTATAATTCAAACGGTTCACAACACCAGCGATTTGCTCTCCATCCTTATTAAAGCCCACGCAATCACCAATTTTTAAATGATTTTTTGTCAGTTTTTCTTGACGCTCGCAGTGTATATCTGTGTTCATGTTGTCTAGATTTAAAAAACAATAAGGTATTTTCCAGATACGCCTTTGCGTTTTATCTACCATAGAAACATATTTAATATTTTTTTCCATTACAACAGCTGACCGTAGCATGTTCTCTGTTTCATCAAAAAAAGAAACCGTATCACCCACCTTAAATGCTAGGCGTACAGCTTTTATCCGATCAGGATTTTCAACCTCATGCGAGATAGCGATGCCTAGTCTAAATAAATCAAATAAACTGGCTGTTTTTAATGCGTTCATGACATCTGTATAATTCATTTTAATTGCTTAATGTTGTAAAAAATTGTGGACTTTATTATGCAGATGAATCATGATTCGCGCAAATAAATTTGAAGAGTTGCTATGGATGGCAAAGGAAAAACAGCCTAAAAAGATAGAATTAACCGATGCCGAGGTGGCCTCACTTCGCGAGCGAATTAATAACAAAAAGATAACCGATGAAGATCTTGCTGTTCTTGAGCAAGTGTTGTTATTTATGTTGTGGATACAGCACCAGCTGGAACGGTTCAAGATAACAGCACACAAGCTTAGGCAAATAATTTTTGGCAGCAAAACAGAAAAAGGCTACGATTCTCGAATAAAAACAGAGAATCCGCTGCCTGATAAAAATGTATCAGACCAGGCTTTGCAAGAAGCCCCGCCTAACGACGAGCAAGTGATTAAAAATATCATCGAACCCTCTCAACCTGTCAGCGAAAAGCCTAAGCCAAAAGGTCATGGTCGTATTAGTGCAGACGATTACGTGCCTGACGAAATCATCCCTGTTAAACACTTATCATTAAAAGCTGGCGATCCTTGTCCATCGGAATGTGGTGGCAAGCTCTATCAACCAAATGACGATCCTGGCAGTGTGATTCGGGTGAAGGGGCAATCATGTGCGCATGTTGTTCGTTATGAATTTGACAAGCTGCGCTGCGCATTATGCGGTGATACATTTACAGCTGAGGCACCATCTGATTTCCCACTGCAAAAATACGATGCCTATTTTAAGGCTAATCTGGTCATTCAGAAATATTTCATGGCGTCACCTTTTTATCGGCAAGAGCAATATCAAAAATTATTAGGCTTTCGATTGCCAGACAGCACTCAGTGGGATTTGACCGAGTCCGTTGCAGATTGTGGCTATCCTATTTTAAATGTGCTGGAGCAGATGGCGGCAAACGCAACAAATGCTAACCATGATGATACCAGAGTAAAAATATTAGATGTGATGCGTGCCAACAAATTAGACCCAGATAAAAAGCGAAAAGGCATGTTTACAACCTGTATCTTAGCTCAAGCGGGCAATTATAAAATTTGCTTGTACTACAGTGGTGTTAAGCACGGTGGTGAAAATCTATCTGCTCTTTTAGAAAAGCGCGATAAAGATTTGTTGCCCATTATACAAATGTGCGATGCGTTATCTGCCAATGTCCCCGCTGCACTTAAAACAATACTTTGTCATTGCATTACTCATGGCCGTCGCAAATTTACCGATATTGAGCCTTTCTTTCCTCTAGAGTGTGGCCACGTCATTGAGCAGTTGGCACTTGTATATAAGCATGATGCAGAAACAAAAGAACAGAACATGATGGCGGATGATCGGTTGGCACATCATCAGACCTATAGTGCACCAGTCATGGCAGCATTAAAAATATGGATGCAAGCGCAATTTGACGAATGTAAAGTGGAACCAAATAGCGCGTTAGGCGGTGCAATTCGCTATATGCAAAAGCACTGGGCTGAGCTCACCAAATTTTTATCAGTGAGCGGCGCCCACCTTGATAATAATCTCGTAGAGCGAGCATTAAAGTTAGCGATTCGCACGCGCAAAAACGCGATGTTCCATAAGTCATTACACGGCGCCTATGTGGCTAGTTTACTATTGAGTCTGATCGCGACCTGCGAATTATCGAACAAAAACCCCGTGCAATATTTAATTGCTTTACAGGAACATAAATCAGATGTGTTTAAACATCCTGATTGGTGGCTGCCGTGGAATTATGAATCCACGCTAATGAGCCTGCACAAAATCGCTGCTTAAATGCGTCTCCAGTCAGACGGAATCTCAGAACGAGATGGATCGCCTTGATAAAGCAAAATTTGTAATTGGCTAGCTGAAACCTGGCTTGATATAAGCGATTCCGGCCACCAAGCTAATCGTCCTCGTGAGAATCGTTTCATGCATAACCAAAATCCCTGGCCGTCGTAGACAAGAATTTTGACTGCTGTTCGCTGGCGATTAGCAAAGATAAATAAAACGCCGCTCATGGGATCCGCTAGCAATTTTTGCTTGCATACTGCAACGATGGCGTCAATGCCTTTACGAAAATCTAAAGGTTCAATGCTTAAAAAGAATTTTTGATGTGGCGTGATCTGTAACATTATTGACTTCCTAATAACACGGAAACCAATGGTTGCAATTGTGTCGCAGTCAGACCACTAATCTTTACGGAAGAACCATTTTTACAGGTGAATTCTACTATGCACCCATCCATCAAAGTGGTCTGCAATGGTGATGGATACTCAACAAACGTTGCTGATTTTTTTGACGTTTGAGATAAAAATGGTAATGCATGTTTTTTCAATTGCGTATGGTTGATTTTTAAGGCGGAGGCTATTTCGTTGTAACTATACTGATCCATCAGTGGTGCTACTAATGCCCACAGTGCATCGGGGATGCGACCTCTTTTGTCTCGTGTTGCTCGCCAATGTTCAAATTGGCGGACGACTGCTTCTAGTGGGATAGACAACGCTGTATTACTGTAATTTTTATTCATCATTTGATTTTCTCTCAACAAGTATTGATGAGAAAATCATACTAGATCAGTGACGCGCTAATCACACAGGCTTGCCGGAAGGACAC
>CAZKUQ010000191.1:0-3400 GCA_964555965.1 uncultured Coxiellaceae bacterium | reverse complement strand
AGGTTGCTAGCATTTATGAACCTACAAGCGCCAGTGATCAAGCAGAAGTTGAGAAAATATTAAATACTCTCGGCGAAGCTTCACTGGAAGCATATATAGAAAGTGATATAAATAATTCTTGGTCAAGATACGAGAAAAGCGCTATTGCAGATTTGCTTAGCATTCTTGAGGAATATAAACCTAATAGAGTGTTGATAGTTGGTCATGGTAATATTATAAACGCTCTCGGTTTAGCTCTTGCTCCATCAGCAACAAAATTAAAGCATATTTACTTTAATAATTGTGATGGCTTTGAGATCTCTGATGGTAAACTCGTTCGATTAATAACAAAACCGTGATGCAAGATAAGTAGTAGTGTTTTTTATTAGGAAACCCATGCAATCACACGAACAAATAATAAATACTTTAATAGAGTTACATTATAAATAGTTCGTTTAATTAGCAAGATAACTCATGAATAAACTAACCCAAAATGTCGTAAATATTCTCGGTGAAAATGGTAAAAAATGGATCACTAATTTACCAAGCACCATTGAAATACTCGCAGATTACTGGAATTTAAGTCATCTTGTTCCTGTCGATAATATGAGTTTCAACTATGTTGCCAAAGCAATAGATAACTCAAACCAAGCAGTGGTATTAAAAATAGGTTTTGATACAAGTGTTATTGCTGATGAAAAACGCGCATTGACATATTTCGATGGCAACGCTTCAATTCGTCTCATTGACTACAACGAAAAATATAACGCCTTATTACTGCAGCAAGCTATCCCAGGAACCACATTGAAATCGCTTTACCCAGCTAACGACAAATTTGTTATTGATTGTTATGTAGACACAGTGCAAAAACTACTCAATAAACCACTGAATAATAAAAATGGCTTTCGTTATATTAGTGATTGGTTAAAAATGCTCGATGGGTTTAAATCAGATAAATTACCAGAATATCTATTGAAAAAAGCTATCTATTTAAAAAACACTTTGCTTGCTTCGATTAAAACTGAAATTGTGTTGCACGGCGATTTACACCAAGATAATATTTTAAAAGATAACGACAGGGGGTTGGCGATTGACCCCAAGGGAATTATAGGGGAGCCTGAATTTGAGATTGCAGCATTTGATTTTATCCATGATACTGAGTTGACCAATAATCTTGATACCAAGAAATTATTTTTAAACAGAATGAATATCATTGCTGAAAGATCTAACTTAAGCGCAGAACGCATTAAAAATTGGACTTTGGTCAGATTGATTTTATCAGCCGTTTGGCACATTGAAGATAATGGCTATCCTGGTTTATCCATAAAATTGGCAGAGATATTGAGTGATGACGAGATAATCTAATTACAATGAATTCCCTGGAAAAACCTTGACTTTATAAACGTAATCTCACGCAATCTCACATGATATCGATGTGAGAAAAAGAATGGGTTGGCAAGATTTTCATATGTATAAGTGCCGGGATAATTGAGCGGAGTAGGTCTTGAATCTTAACCGAAACTCTCTGGCTAAATCCAAGACCCGGTTCTTTTTTCCGCTTAAATTTTATTATGTTTGTTCCTTATTTTTAGACCAACCAAGCAAACTATTACAGCGCCAATAATTGCACTAATTGGGATTATGCTAACGGCATATTTGTAGGCTATAAGATCATATTGTCTAAGGCCATTACTAGTAAATTTACCGAGCCAAAATATGTCCATCGTTTTTCCTATTAAAGTATGGAAAAATGAACCGCCAAGCATATTAATGCAATTTAGAAAAGCGACTGTAACTCCAAAATATTGTGGTGCAACAAGATTAACTCCAGCCGCAAAAACTATTACTTGATAGCAACACATGACGCCTATTGCAAAAAATAAACTGGCAAATAGTAGCCAATTATATGTTTGATGCATAAGTAGCAAGATGAAGGCAAGCGCCATTCCTAAACCGCAGGTAGCGATAACCGCATAGTTTCCGAATTTTTTGCTACAAAAAGCAAGTAATGGTCCGCCGACAAGCATACCAAAAAAAATAAATGATATAAGCTTAGCCGCATTGCCTTTGCTTAAGTCATATGCTGTCATCAAATAGGATACCCCCCAAACATCTGCAAACCCCTCCAAAGAACCTACCATAAGCAGATTAGAAATTGCCAAGAACCAGATGATAGGCGAAGCAAGAATGGTAGTAAAATTCGCCATTTTAAAATTCTCTTCTGGTTTTGATTTTTCTAGATTATCTGGCGATCGTAAAACTAAATAAACAAGGCAACCAATCATGATTGATAAAAACGCAAGAGTTACGGCAACGTTTTTCCAGCTATATGTTTCTATTAATATGCTAACAGGTTTACCGCCATAGATTGCTCCCATAAGTCCAACAGTGAATGAAAAACCTATCATGCGCGCGTATTGTTCTTTTGAGAACCATTCAGATACCACTTTAGAGACACCAAGAAATCCCACTGCTGATCCGGCACCTATTAAAAATCTACTCAATACGGCTAAATAGAAATTATTCGTATAAGTAAATACTAAAGTAGAGAGACCGCAGAAAACAGCAAAAGTGAAAATAACATATCTTGCGCTAAAGCGATCTAATAACATAGCAACTGGAATTTGCATTCCTGAATAGCCATAATAATAAAACGATGCAAGCATGCCAAAGCTAGTAGCATCTATGGAAAATTGTTCCATAATTTGCCGCATCATTAATCCTGGCCAAAGACGCAAGATAAATTGATAGGCAAAAAACAGAAGCGGTAGGGCCCACATAAAAAGCGGCCAATATTTATGTTTTGTAGTAGACATGAAATATCTCCTTCATTAAGGTTTTTATTTTTTTTGATGCTAGAAAAATAGTGTGGAAACAATATATTTATCGGCGTTAGCCGATAATAATGAAGGAAGCAATAATTAAAGAGATAATGGACGTGACGTAACGTTCACAATGTGAAGATTGAGTTAGATATGTTTTTTGTAGTAGATCGCACAACATAATATGTTTATATAATAAATTTTGTTTGACGTCAAGTTGGAGTTAGAGTATCTCAGCTTTTCCATTATCTATTGAATTCTCGCAAAAACAGCTGCAATCTTTTACTCTGTGGATTATTAAGTAATTCTTGCGAGGTGCCAGTTTCTATAACTTTGCCTTGATCCATAAAAATTATTTTACTTGCGATTTCAGCAGCAAAGTTTAATTGATGTGTAGTGATCACAACTGTCTTTCCATTTTCTATAGCTAAAACTTTAATTACATCAATAATATTATTTACTAATTCAGGATCAAGAGCAGAAGTTGGTTCATCAAATAATATTATTTCTGGTTGCATAGAGAGTGCGCGAGCGATAGCAGCCCTCTGTTTTTGACCGCCAGATAGCTTCACTCCTCTTTCTCCTACCAAAGTATTATA